>JBLRXF010000070.1:0-11176 GCA_047920875.1 Haliea sp.
CCGGCCCGCTCGACGCCGGCGCGCTGCAGCGTCTGCTCGTCGATCGCCGTGATGGCAATGGGCACCTCCTGCAGGTTTTCCGCCCGTTTCCGCGCGGTCACCACCACTTCCTCAATGGAGAAGCCCGCGCCCTGCGCCAGTACCAGCGGGGCAGCACCCCATGCCGTTGCTGCCGCCACACCCAAGGCCATCAATCGCTTGCCGTTCTTCATGTCTGCATTCCCCTTTTACCACTGTATGGTTATGAGCGGGAGTCTGACTGACCAGCCCTCTACACCTCCCACCGTCATAATACTGTCATTTGGCTCAAGCGGATGACTGCCGCGAAAGAAATATTCAGCCGCCGCCGTCACCCTCGGGCAACATACCAGGCAAACGGTCCAGATCTACCACATCGGCATATTTTGCCTGCATGTCATGCAGATTCGCCTCGTGGGCCGCCTGATTGCGATCTCCAACCGCCTCCCTGACTACCACAACGCGGTAGTCGTACTGGAGACCATCGACCACGGAAGCGCGAACGCAGCCGCTGGTAGTGAGCCCGGTCACCACGAGAGAATCTACCCCAAGTGCCTGCAGTCGGTCGTGCAGACCAGTGCCGTGAAAAGCGCTGGCCCACTGCTTTTCCACCAGCAAATCGTCGGCCGTAAAAGGCAGCTTCGGATCTACCTCGACCCAGCGCGACCCTGGCTGCAGCAGGTCCAGCGCTGGCACCCGTTGGCGAAAAACCCGCGCCTGGTCGGGGTTGTGGTAGACCACAGTGGTAAACACCACGGGCAGCCCACGCTGGTGAAAGGCTGCCAGCAGCACCTGGTTGGCCGCGATCACTGCAGGGCAATCCGTGCCCAATGGGCAGGCTGGGTCGGTAAACCCGCGCACCATGTCCACCAGCAACAGCGCCGGCTTGCGCCCCAGCCCCAGATCCCGTCTCTGCAAGTCCATCCTGCGTTTTCCACCCTCAGCCCAAAGCCCTAGTCTAGCACCAGACCGCGGGCGCGGCGCACGGTCTGGATTGCTGCGGACAGCGGAGGGCCCCGGGGTCGGTCCGGTTCCGGTAAAAATCCCGGCACGCGCAGCTTGTGTTGTCACAGCCAGCCGCTATGATGCGCCCCGCTGACTGGCACGGAGCTTGCTTCGACTGTCAGCAAGGAGGCACGCCGCCGGTTCTCCCGGCACTGCGCCCCCTGAGCGCACCGTGGCGGTGCGGCAGCGCACCGCCACGGTGCCCAATACCACCACCGGGAGTCCGACCATGCCACAGACAGTGATCGAACAAGATCCTTTGCAGCGTACCATCGCCGACCTGGTGGTAGCAGAAATGCTGCTGCTGCATGCGACCGTCGAGAGTCTGTCCGTCATCGGTGAAGGCGTGCAGCAGCTGGGCCGCCACCTGACTGCCGCCCCCTCGGAGCCAGAACAGCCCGTCGGCTCCATTGCGGCCCTGCTACAGGCCACGGCCAACCGCGCCATGGAGCCCTACAGTACCCGCCTGACCTACCTGCGGCAGATGCAGGATCTGTAATCAGTCGGACTGCCGCGCCTTGAATGCAGCCAGCTGCTCGTCAGTGGCAGGCTGCTGGTAAAGAGCCTTCCACTGCTCGTAGGGCATGCCATAGATGCGTTCCCGTGCCTGGGCGTCTGTCATGGCCAGGCCTGTAACAGCCGCTTCCTCGGCATACCATTTCGCCAGACAGTTGCGGCAGAACCCGGCCAGGTTCATCAACTCAATATTCTGCACGTCCTTGCGGCTGTCCAGATGGGTAAGCAGACGCCGGAGGACGGCGGCTTCAAGCGCATCGCTTTCGTGCATTGATTCATGCTCCATAAGGGGAAATCAGTCGCCCATCGGGGCAACGCTGCCGAGAATCAACTGTACCAGACGGGTCTGGCGGGTGACCCCGGTCTTGGAAAAAACGGCACTCAGATGGGACTTGCCGGTGTTGCGGGAAATATGCAGCTGCTCGCAGGCTTCGTCCAGCGTGGCGCCGGCCGCCAGCAGCAGGCTGAGCTTGGCCTCCGCGCGGGTGAGACTGAACAGCGTCATCAGCATATCGGCGGGCGCCTCTCGCGGGTGCAGCGGATCCGAGACGAAAATCGCCACCGAGGGGTTGCGGCTGCCATCCGGGGCCGCGACCAGGGGCAGCGGGCGCAGCAGCATCCCCGGAGCGGTCGCGTCGCCTGCACCGAGGCGCAGGGCTTTCACCAGTCCGGGTTCACCGCGCAGGTGCGCCTGCATGACATCGTCCAGGCAAGCGCGAAATGCACGCTGATCAATCTGACTCAGCAGCCTGAGCTGGCCATCCTCCACCGTCAACCAGCGCCCCTCGGACAGCAACCGCGCAGCCGCCTCGTTGCTGTGGCGAATGCGCGCGCGCTGATCGAGGATAAACGCCGCCAGCGCCATGCGGTCCACCGCGGCCGCAAACAGGGAGCGCTCGCTCTCCACCCGGGCGATGCGCGCCTGCAGGCGAATGGTCTGCTGGATGTGGGGCAGCAGACACAGGCACAGGGCCCGCTCCGCAGCAGAGAAATTTTCGCGCCCGATCACCCGGGCAAACCGCAGCCGCGCACTGTTACCGAGCGCGTCACCCAGGTCCGCGCCCATCAGGTGACGGATGCCCGTAGCTTCAACATAGTGGCGGTAGTAGTCGGAGTTGTAATAGTCCTCCGCTGCCATGAACTCATCCACCGTAAATACCTGCCCCGGCGGCAGATTGATAAAGGGGTCGAGGGCAAAATAGTTGTCGTTATAGGCAGAGTAAACCGTTGGTGACAAGACCACGGAGTTGATCACCAGCCCAGCATCGCCTTCCCGGGGAGCCCGCAGGATCAAAGTCACGAAATCAGCGGCAAGCGCCTCGCCCAGCAGACGCAAAAACTCCTCCCAGGGTGGCTCTGCCACAGGCCCCCGAGAGAGGGCCAGCAGCAGCTCGTTCATCTTGTCGGAAATTCGGTAGTCGTCCATCGCCAGCCACTGCCACCCGCGGGTCGCCATTCTGGCGCCGCCGTTCGATCAGGTCAATTTGGCCGCCGCCCCTCCTTGAGCGCGGCGATCGCCGCAGCCGCCGCCGTATCGTCAGCTGGGTCTTCCGGGACGGGAAAGTTGAGGGCGTGTGCCAGCCCGGCGTAGCGGGACTGCAAGACCCCGGCAATCTGGTCATAGCGCCCGCGCGGCACAAAAGCTGCCAGCATGGTGTCGTCCACTATGTCAGCCATATCCTGCCAACGCCCCTCACGAGTCAGGGAGAGCAATGCCTCACCGCGGCCCTGCCAGCCGAACAAGTCCAGGCTGGGCCAGTAAGCCGGCGTCGAATAGAGAAATCCCAATAGACGGCGCTGTTTTTCCCAGGCGCGCGCCACCTCTGCATCGTCCCGCCCGGTAGCCACCAAGGCGCCGAGAACCAGGCGGAAATCGTCTCCAGTGCGTCCAGCCTTGGCAAAGCCTGCCTGCAGGCGCGGCAGGCACACCTCGCGGATGTAGCGCGGCGGCGTGTTGGTGGGGTGGGTGATCATGCCATCTGCGGTGCTGCCGACCATGCGCGTCATCGCCGGCCCTACGGCCCCGCAGAAAACCGGAGGCGGCGAGCATTCGTTGGGCCCAGGGTTAAAGAAGGGCTGCAGGCGCGTAAAGGTATAGTGTTCACCTCGGTAATCGAGTTTGGCACCTGTCTGGAAACTGTGGAATATTGCTTTGAGGGATTCCACATACTCGCGCATCTGGGCCACTGGCGCCACCCAGCGGGCAGAGTAGCGTTCTTCGATGTTCTGCCGGATCTGGGTACCCAGGCCCAGTTCAAAGCGCCCCTTTGACATCCGCTGCAAATCCCATGCGGCAACCGCCACGGTCATTGGACTGCGGGGAAAGGCCACCAGCACCGAGGTGCCGACCACCAGGCGCTCGGTGGCCTGCAGCGCCATCGCTGCCAGCAGCAAACCATCATGCACGGCATCGGGTACTTGCAGACCGTCGAAACCCATGGCCTCGGCGCGTCTGGCATGCTCGCCAATCGCTTCCGGGCCCATCGTCTCCGGGGTAGTGGCATACACTTTGAACATGACTTGACCTCACTAATTTTAACCGGGTAACTTCAGCGCCAGTCGCAATTTCCAGCCACACCCCTTGCAGGAGCGTCACCATGACTCAGCGCAAAGTCGCCTTTATCACTGGCGCAAGCCGCGGCATCGGCGCCGCCACCGCAGTCGCCCTGGCAAAGGCCGGCTACGATCTGGCGCTCACCGCCAGAACCCTGCAGGAGGGTGAAGCTCACGAGCACGGCAGCTGGTCCTCTCAGGCAAGCGCCCTGCCCGGCAGCCTCGAATCCACCGCCGCCGCCGCCCGCGAGCATGGCGCCAGCACCCTGCTTCTGCGCTCCGACATTCTCGATACCGACAGTGTTCTGGCCGCTGGGGATATAGCCCTGGCGCATTTTGGCCAGGTGGATATTCTGTTCAACAACGCCTGCTACCAGGGGCCGGGCAACATGCAACGCATGCTGGATGTCACCCTGGCACAGGCGGAACACATTTACCGGGGCAACGTTCTGACGCCCCTGGCTCTGGTGCAAAAACTGCTGCCGGGCATGCTGGAGCGCGGGACCGGCGGGATCATCAATATGGCGTCAGGTTCAGCCTTGGCAGACCCGCCAGCGCCGGCGGACAAGGGCGGCTGGGGATTTGCCTACCCCTCCTCGAAGGCAGCGCTGATCCGCATGGTGCCAAGCCTGCGAGTGGAGCACGCCGACAGCGGCCTGCGCTTCTTCAATATAGAGCCCGGCTTCGTACTCACGGAAGTCATGAAGGCCAACGGGTTTGCTGAGGACATTCCCACTCTCTACGAGCCAACGCCCCCGGAGGCGATCGCCGACGTCGTGCTCTGGCTGCTGGAATCCCCGGATGCCATGGCCTGGCACGACAAAGGCGTCATCCGCGCACCTCAGCTGCATCGCAAGCTGTTTCCGTAGCCAGTCGCGTAAATTCCGCCGAAGCCATGTGGCTCGGTTTTTACGGCCCCTGGATCAGGGTTTCCAGGGCACACCGTTGATATGCCCGCCGCCATCCACGTAGAGGGTGTTCCCGGTCATGTAGCGGGAGCCCTCGCTCGCCAGGAACAAGACCACCGGGGCAATGTCCTCTTCCGGATCACCGCTGTAACCCATGGGGATCATCTTCTGGATACCCGCCATCATCTCCGGCATTTCCGCCATTCGCGCCTTGAAGGCCGGCGTTGCCGCTCCGGGGCAGATCGCATTGCAGGTGATACCGTCCTTGCCCCACTCCACCGCCGCCGTGCGGGTCAGCGTGCGCACCGCTTCCTTGGCGCAGTTGTAGTCGACCGTGCCCGCGTGAGCATTGACCCCATTCAGTGAGCACATGTTGATGATCCGGCCCCAGCGCTGGGCGGCCATGGCCGGATACACCGCCTGCATGGCAGCCAACACCGCGTGAAAGCCCGCGGTCATTGAACCCGCGAGCCGCTCATCGCTGATGCTGCTGACCGAGGTGGGCCCGCTACCGGTGGGGTAGGCATTATTGACCAGCACATCGACCCGGCCGAACTCGCTCAAGGTCAGTTCGATCATCGCCCGCACGCTCACGAGGTCGCTGACGTCGGTCTCGATAAAACGCCCCTGGCCACCCAGCGAGGCCAGCGAGTCGGCAACAGCCTGACCGCGCTCGCGATTGATCTCGGCTACCACGACGGTCCAACCAGCGCGGGCAAAGCTGCGGGCGACGCCCTCGCCAATGCCGCCGCCGGCGCCGGTAATGATGACAATCTCGGCTTTGTGCATGGTTGGGCTCCTGTTCAATCGGCTTTCGCCGCCGCCGACATGCGGATCATGGGCAGCAACACCAGTCCAGCCAGCAGCGCTACCACAAAACCGAGAAACGCCCCGGTATAGCTGCCGGTGGTGTCGTGCACGAGTCCAGCGAGGGGCGGCCCGAGCAGGGTCATGGGCATGATCACGGGATTCATCAAGCCCATGACACGGCCGTAGTTGGCGGCGCCAAACAGCACCGCCAGCAATGCTCCCCAGACCGGCAACATGCCACCGGCGGCGAGGCCGATACTCAGACTGCCAAGCAGCAGTATGCTGTAACTGCCGCCCACGACATAGAACACCACGCCCACAATCACCAGCGCCATGGAGGCGGCCAGCCCGGCGCGCAGATCAACACGATCGGCAATGGCACCAAAACCCAGCTTGCCCGCGATGCCAGCCAGGGCTATGGCGGAAATCAGGAAGGCAGCCCGCTCGGCCGTGGCGCCGGCGTCCAGGGCAAAGGGCACCAGGTTGGCCAGCAGGGCGGAATAGACCCCGAACAGCAGGCTGATGGCGATTGCCACTACCCAGAAGTTGCGCTCGCGCAGCAGCGCAGCCGTGGACAGGGGTGGCGGTAGCGGACCGCTGCTTGGCGGCGGTGCATCGCCGTCCGGGTGCAGGCCCCTGTCAGCGGGCCGGTTTGCGACCAGCCAGATCGCAGGGAGGGTAATCAACAGGGAACCGGCGCCGAGAATACGCAGGGCATTGCGCCACTCAAAGCTGTCGATCAGCCACTGCACCAGCGGCGGAAACACGAATCCGCCGACGGAGGTGCCGACCGCGGCAATGCCCAATGCCATGCCGCGGCGACGGCTGAACCAGCGGGCCAGCAGGGTCGAGGTGGTCAAGGGACCAAGAAGATTGATGCCCAGCATCATCAGCGCCGCATAAATGATCGGCACCTGCCAGCTGGCAGTGGTGAAGGACAGGAGGATATAGGCGAGGGCCAGACCGGCAGCACCCAGGAACATCATCGACCGCAGGGACCAGCGGTCGATCAGGCTGCCCATGAAGGGCGACAGCAGGCCACCGGCCAGGGTCATGCCGGTGATGCCCAGCATCATGGTCATGCGGCTGGCATCGAAAGCCGCGCCCAGTGGCACCGCCACCACGCTGTAGGAATACATGATGGACCCGCTGCTGACCATCAGCACCAGAAACGCCACGGCTACCAGTAACCACCCGTAGAACATTGCAGACTCCCTCAGATGGGCATGAACTCGCCGCCGTTAACGTCCAGTGCCGCACCGGTCACCACCCGCGCGTAATCCGAGGCGAGGAACACCGCAGCCTTGGCACAGTCGCCGTCGTCAGGAATGTGTCCGAGGGGAATGTTGCGGGTAACCTCGGCAATGAGCTCTTCCTTCGGGCGGCCACTGGCCTGGGCCTGCCAATTGAAATAGCCTTCCACCGCCGGCCCCCACATCCAGCCCATATGGCAGCTGTTGACCCGGATATTGTCCTTGCCCAATTCCAGCGCCAGATGTTTGGTGGCATTGCGCAGGGCCGACTTGGAGGCGCCGTAGCCACCCTGGGTCGCCAGCGGCTTGTGCTCCACCATGGTCGCGATCATGACGATGGCGCCGCCGCCACCAGCCCGAAGGTGCGGGATGCAGGCCTGGGTCAGCTGCATGGTGCCAAAGAAATTGACCTCCATGCTGCGGCGCCAGCCATCGAGATCCGCCTCGGCAATAGGCTCGAAATTGCCGGGGTCGTAGGCGCTGTTGAACAGCACGTCGATGCGACCGAAGGCTTCCATGGTGGCGCTGGCAAGGGCCTCGCACTGGCTTTTGTCGGCGATGTCCGTCACCACCTTGAGCGTGCGGGTGCCGAGGCCAAGCGCGTCGATCTCGGCTGCCGCGGCATCCAGTTTGGCCGGCGTGCGCGCGGCCAACACCACGCCAGCGGCGCCCTCGCGGGCGGCCAGGGTGGACAGTTCCTGGCCCAGGCCCGGGCCAATACCCGAAACGATCACAATCTTGTCTTGCAGCAGCATGGCGCACACTCCTCGGTTCTTATGATGGTCGAACAATGGTCATCGATTCTGGGCGCTGGGGGTTCCGCGCGCAATGCGAAGGCGGAGGTACCGGGAACTGGTGCAGCAGATCGAACCGGGGGCTCAGGCGTAGTGCAGGGCCACCCGGTCGTTGCCGACACAATCGCGCAGCTGCTGCAGGAGATCGTCGCTGGGCACCACGGACCAGCGCTCGCCGAGGCGTACCCGGGCGCGATTGTGCGGCTGGCGGTAGAGCAGCGATACCGGGCAGCTGCCGCCGCCGGCGCCCGCGAGGGTTTGGGCCAGACGTTCGGCCAACTTTTCGTCCACCATGTCCTGCCAGACCTCGATCGTGAGTTCGGCAGCGAATGACTGGCGCGCCTCCAGCAGGCTGCGCACCTCTTTGGCACGCACGGACAGGCCGCCGGAATAATCATCGTGGGCAACGCTGCCCTCCACTATGACGATCTGATCCTTGGCCAGGATATCCCGTTTCTCGTTGAAGGTATCCGCGTATACGGTCACCTCAATACGGGCGCTGCGATCATCGAGCTGGAGAATGGCCATGGTGTCACCGCGCTTGGTCTTCATGGTTCGCGAGGCCACCACCAGCCCCGCCAGCATCTGCGTGCCCTGCTTGTCTGCGCGCAGATCGGCGATGCGGGTGGGGGCAAACTTCCGCACCTCCTGCTCGTACTCGTCGATCGGGTGGCCGGTAACGTAGAGGCCCAGGGTCTCCTTTTCGCCCCCCAACCGCTCGCGCCCGGTCCAGGGACGCGCGGTGCGGAAGCCGGCATAGACATCGCCATCGGCACTGACCGGCCCTGGTACCACCTCACCAAACAGGTCTGCCATGCCGCTGTCGCGGTTGCTGGCGCTCTGCTCCGCGGTCTTCAGGGCATCCTCCAGCGCCGCCATCAGCACCCAGCGCTCTACGCCGAGGCGATCGAAAGCGCCGGCGCGAATCAGCGCCTCAATCGCACGGCGGTTGACCTTGCGCGGATCGGTGCGGCTGCAGAAATCAAACAGGTCCCGGAACGGGCCGCCCTCCTCCCTGGCCCGCAGCAGGTTTTCCACCGGGCCCTCGCCCAGGCCCTTGATCGCACCCAGGCCGTAGATGATGTCGTTATCGGCATCCACGGTGAACATGTACTGGCCTTCGTTGACATCGGGCAGGCGCAGCGTCAGCTGCATGGCCCGACACTCTTCCACGAACACCACGATCTTGTCGGTGTTCTGCAGTTCGGAGCTCATCACCGCCGCCATGAAGTGCGCGGGATAGTGGGTCTTCAACCAGGCGGTCTGGTAGGACACCAGGGCATAGGCAGCGGAGTGCGACTTGTTGAAGCCGTAGCCCGCGAACTTTTCCACCAGGTCGAAAATCCTGATAGCCAGCTCACCATCCACGCCCTTGTCGCGCGCACCCTGCTCGAACACGGCGCGCTGCTTGGCCATTTCCTCAGGCTTTTTCTTGCCCATGGCGCGGCGCAGCAGATCCGCCTCGCCCAGACTGTAACCAGCGAGTTCCTGGGCAATCTGCATCACCTGCTCCTGGTAGAGGATGATGCCGTAGGTGGGCTCCAGGATTGGTTGCAGCAGGGGGTGCTGGTATTGTGCGTCCGGGTAGGAGATCGCCTCGCGGCCGTGCTTGCGGTTGATGAAGTTGTCGACCATGCCCGACTGCAGTGGCCCCGGGCGGAACAGGGCCACCAGGGCAATGATGTCCTCGAAGCAGTCCGGCTGCAGGCGCTTGATCAAATCTTTCATGCCGCGGGATTCAAGCTGGAATACGGCGGTAGTCTCCGCCGCCTGCAGCAACTTGAATACGGGCTGCTCATCCAGAGGAATGAGCGAGATATCCAGCGCTGCCTCACCCCGGCCAGCGCGCACGGTATTGATCATGCGCACCGCCCAGTCAATGATGGTCAGGGTGCGCAGGCCGAGGAAGTCGAACTTCACCAGCCCTGCATCCTCGACGTCGCCCTTGTCATACTGGGTGACCAGGCCGCCGCCGGTTTCGTCACAGTACAGAGGCGAGAAATCGGTCAGCTTGGAGGGCGCGATGACCACGCCACCGGCGTGCTTGCCGACACCGCGGGTAATGCCCTCGAGCTGGAGGGCCATATCCCAGATCTCCAGCGCCTGGCTGTCCTCCTCGAGAAAGGTGCGCAGCACCTCTTCCTGCTCCAGCGCCTTGGCCAGAGTCATGCCCACTTCAAAGGGAATCATCTTCGACAGCTTGTCGCCCAGGCTGTAGGGCCGGCCCTGCACCCGCGCCACATCGCGCACTACCGCCTTCGCCGCCATCGTGCCAAAGGTAATGATCTGGGACACGGCCTCGCGGCCGTAGGTCTCGGCCACGTAGTCGATCACCCGGTCGCGGCCGTCCATGCAGAAGTCGACATCAAAGTCGGGCATGGACACCCGTTCAGGATTGAGGAAGCGCTCGAACAGCAGGTCATACTGCAGCGGATCGAGATCGGTAATCTCCAGAGCGTAGGCCACGAGAGAGCCCGCGCCGGAGCCGCGCCCCGGGCCCACAGGAATCTCCTGCTGCTTGGCCCAGCGGATAAAGTCCATGACGATGAGGAAGTAGCCGGGAAAGCCCATCTGGATGATGGTGTCCAGCTCGAAATCCAGCCGCGCCCGGTACTCCGCCTGCTGCTGCGCAAACTCCGGCGCTGCCGCGTCGAACAGCTTCACCAGGCGCCGCTCCAGGCCCTCGTGGGAGAGCTGGCGGAAGTACTCGTCCATGGTCAACCCGGCCGGCACCGGGTAGTCAGGCAGATAGGGCTTGCCCAGTTCCAGCACCAGATTGCAGCGCCGGGCTATCTCGACACTGTTGGCCAGCGCCTCGGGGATATCGGCAAACAGCTCGGCCATTTCCTCCGGCGAGCGCAGGTACTGCTGCTCGGTGTAGGCGCGGGCCCGGCGCGGATCATCCAGGGTGCGGCCCTCGCGGATGCAGACACGGGCCTCGTGGGCTTCGAACTCGCTGGCGTCCAGAAAGCGCACATCGTTGGTGGCCACCACCGGGCACTGCAGCCGTGCCGCCAGTTCCACCGCGGCGTGCAAATGGGTTTCGTCGCCCTCGCGGCCGGTGCGATGCAGCTCCAGGTAAAAACGCCCGGGATAGAGGGACTGCCAGTGCCTGACGCGCTCCTCAGCCAGGGCCGGGCGCTCCCCCAGCAGCGCCTGTCCAACATCCCCCGCGGCCCCGCAGGACAGCGCGATCAGGCCCTCGCTGCGTTCGGCCAGCCAGGCCTTGTGCACCCGGGCCACGCCCAGATGCTGGCCCTCGGTATAGGCGCGGGAGATAAGAACCGTAAGGTTGCGGTAGCCTGTGTCGTTCATGGCC
>JBLRXF010000071.1:0-11112 GCA_047920875.1 Haliea sp.
AACTACCAGATGGAGCGGGCACCTGTAAGCGAGCAGGCCAGGGCGATTGTCGATCTTGGATTGGCCACCCAGGCATGGGTGGAGAAGCTCAGCGCGGTGGACGTCACCGCCAAGGATGCCGACAAACAGATCGCCGGACTGATCGCAACAGTCACCGCTGCAGACGGGATCGAAATGGGCGGGCTGCTGGCGGCTCTGGAAGAGATCCGGGAGAAAACCCCAGAGCTGGCCGCACTGATCGAGAAAGAGCTGGTTGGGGTGATCCAAAAACTCGACAGCCAGCAACTGGCCACCCTGCAAGCCAGCCTTCGGCAGGCATACGAAAACGGAACCATCAGCGCGGAGCAATTCGCTGAGCGCTCCGCCGCCGTGGTCGAGTCCGCCGCCAAGCAGATGGGGATCAGCCTCAAGGAAGCCCTTGGCGAACTGACCCCCGCCACAGAAAAAGCCCTCCGGAATCTGGATACGATGATGGACGGCATGAAGGCCATGGGGAAGACCACCGAAGAGCAAGGCAAGGCGGCAGAAGAGGCATTATCCAAGGCGTTCTCTGGCGCAAAAACCAAGGCCGACCTCGATGCCATTATTGCCGACGTGAAACGGCTGGGGGATGAAGGCACGCTCACCGCCGAGCAGATTAAAGATCTGGAAAAAACCTACACCGAATCCATGCGCAAAATGGCGGTGGAAACCAGCGGCCTGACTGCTGCGGAAAAAGAGCTGGCAGCCGCATTTGATGCCCGATATGCGGCACTGAAACAACAGGAAGCCCAGGCCCAGCAGAGCCGCCTGGCTCAAGCGAAGCTGAACAGCGAGACCGCACGGACCAGCCAGGCATTGGATGAGGCCAGCACAAGCGCTGATGAGGCTGCCGTGTCCATTGACGTAGTGGGCAAGGCCTGTCGTCGCGCTGGCCGGGATATGAACGACCTGGCGGACGGTGCAGACGCGGTTGCTCAGGCCTATCGTGACACCATGAACGCCGTGCTGGATACCATGAACGGCCCCATGAATCCGATAGAGTTCAGCCGATTTTATGCTCGAGCAATGAAAGAGGCGGAATTTGCAGCCAGCGAAAAAGCGGCTGCCATTGCTAATCTGAACGATCGCCTACGCGCCAACGAACAGGCGAACAACAACGCCGCGCGCGGGGTTGCTGCATTGGAAATGCGCCTCCTCGAACTCACCGCCAGCGAGGAGGAGGTCGCCCGCGCCCGTGCCGAGCGGGACAAGACCGAGCTGCAGATGCAGATCGAGAAAAACCGCATCGAAGCCGAGCGCGCGCGCATCACCGGGAACGAAGACGAAGCCCGCCGCCTGGGCGAGGAGAATGCCCTGTTGCAACGGCAGATCGGATTGCTGGATCAGATCCAGCGTGCCGAGGCAAAGCAGCGCCAGGAACGCGCCAGCGAGAAACCCAGCCGCGCCGAATCCGGCCCGAGCATTCAGCCCACCATCGAGCCGGTCAAAACCGTGAACGTCAACATCGGCAGCCAGCGCGTGCGCGTGCTGGCCGGGGATGAAGACGCACTGCTGGCCGCGCTCGAATCCGCCCGAGGTACCGCCGCATGATCACCCTGAGCGATGGCATCAACACCATCCCCCTGCCGTATGACCTCTTCTGGGAAGACGAAAACTGGGCAGCAGTCGAGCAGACCGCCACCCGCAGCGTGACCGGCAAGCTGATCCTGCAATCCATGCCCCGTGTGGCAGGCCGCCCCATCACGCTGGGCCCTCCGCCGGTCGGTGGTGGCGGCTGGATGCGGCGCGCGCTGCTACCGCAGATCCGTACCTGGCTGAACACCCCCGGCCAGGCGCTCACGCTGGTGATCCGGGGCAGCAGTTTCCCGGTGCAGTTCCGTCACCACGATGGCGATCCCTACAGCGATGAGCCGGTGCGCTGGTTCAGCGACGCAAACGACACCGACTGGGTGATCCCCACCTTCCGATTCATCACGACTGAGGCCGCATCATGATCCAAGAGCAAAACATAAAATTCCTCGAATCCCAGGTGATGGACGATGTGGACAACGGCGGCGGGGCAGCGACGAACCGCGAGATCCTCGACGGGCGCATGAATAATGTGTTCGACGATATAAGCGACCTGGATCGCGCCTATGGCCGGTTCAACCTCCGCAAAATCTTCCTGGCGGTCCGCACCCTCAGCACGGACCTATATGGCGGGGCCAAAACGTGCATCACCGCGCTACCGGAGGACCCCGCGATCGCCTATACCATTTTCAGCCGGGGCGATCAGTACGACACCCGAGCCACCGCCTCCAATCAGGTCGAAAGCTACTTGCACAAGAGCCTCGGCTGGCACGGCTTGATGTTCGGGAACCACCTGCAGAATATGCGGACGCTCACCCTGTTCCAGCGGATCGGCACCCGACTACCGCCCATCGGGAAGACGCTGTGCATCGTGCAGAATGAGGGCCTGAGTACCGAGATCGAACAGTACGTCCGCGTGATCGACCTGGATGTGGAGGAACGGACCTTCGAGTATTTCGACAGCAGCGGCAACCTGCGGACGTTCAACCGCTGGATCGTCACCCACACCCTCAGCGATCCGCTGCGCACTGATTTCACCGGCCACGAACCAGGCCCAACGATGGCCGCCAATTTCAGCAACCGGGCGATGGTCCGCGATACCTATGTTGTCGATGCCGCCGTGTACTACAGCACCCGACGCACCCAGGCACCCGCCGCGATCGGCGATCAGACCGTGCGCGTGGATTCCATCTTTTCCCAGCTTGTCCCGTCGGCAGAGACCGAGAACCCGATCCTCAACATGCCGATCAACCCGGACATAACGATCACGATGGACGCAGGCGCGCGGCAAGTGGAAGTGCCCCAGCAGGCCCACACAAAAGCCGTGCAAGTGACCTCGGAGAACCGCCGGACAACTTGGGTCGAAACCCTATCACCGATCCCGAAACCGGGGACGCTGACGATCAGCTATATGGCCCAGGGCAACTGGTATCAGATCCAAGACAACGGCGAAGGGGGGATCAGCGGCGAAGATCCGATCCTCGGGGCAGGCGCGATCGACTACGCCAGCGGGACCATGAGCATCACCCTCGGAGTGCTACCCGACGCAGACAGCGAGATCATCATGATCTGGGCCTCGCCGGTTCACTACCAGAAGTTCGTGGGGCACCCGAACATCGACACCGCCGCCGAGCTGCACTATGAGATGGGCGAATCATTCAAGCCAGGCACCCTCGTCCTGACCTGGCTGCAAGACGGCCTCACCAAGACCGCCACCGCTGATGTGTACGGACAGATCACCGGGGACGCGACAGGCTACGCATCGCACGTCGCCGGGGAGTTCTGGCTGGTCATTGATTCGGTGCCGGATTTCAACAGCAAGCTGGGCGTGGACTACCAGCGGCAAGATCGCGTCGAGGTCACGTTCCCCAGCGTATCGACTACCAACGGAATCATAAGCATCAACCTCGGCACCGCCGTCGAGCCGGGGAGCGTAGAGGTGCGGGCCACGGTGGAGCACAAAACCATATACAGCCGCGTCGTGCATACTCGACACCCTGGTTACTGGGGGAACTCGAGCCTGGGACATTATAGGATGCTGGCAAGCATGGTACCGGCACCCGTCCTCGAACGCACGATCACGCGCATTACCGATGACGCCCTGGGCGGATGGCCTGATGCCGACGGGGCCATAAACTACACCACAGGGCAACTCACCCTGGCACCGTTTGTGCTAGATACCCGATCGCGTTGGGATTATGTGACAGGGGCCTGGCTCCAGAACGTCGTTGTTCAGCAAACCGAGACCACGCACCGCCTACTGAACAACACCGTGACCGTTTGGTACACCCCAGCCGGAGCGGCGCAAACAGCGGTCAGCTATGAGCTTGACCTGGCACCGATCAGCTTCCGCGTCGTGCCGCGCCTCATCGACGCGACGGTGGTGCCCAATAGCCTGCGGTTCACATGGAACGGCAAGGAGTACGACGACCGGGACGGGATCATCTATACCGACATTGATCCAGTCACCCAGGCAGGCGTTCCAGCCGGGACGATCGACTATGTAAGCGGCATCGTCTCCCTGACCTACTACGCCAGCGGATCAGGGGCCGTGGCCATCACCAGCCTGCTCGGCGTTTGGGGCGAATGGCACACCAATGAGGGGTTCTTCCGCACCGAAGCAAACCCGCTCAAACCGGAGTCGCTGCAGCTACTGGCAAACACCACCGAGGGGGAGCAGATCATCGCAATGGCAGACGCCAGCGGGAACTTCACGCACCCGCTCGTCACCGGCACCGTCAACTATTCGCTGGGCCTCGCCAGGGTCGAATTCACCAAGCCAGTGCTGCCCAGCTCGATCCGCTACAACGCCGTCGCATTTTCCTATTTGCCTCTCGACGCAGGCATCCTCGGGATCGAGTCTGTGCGCCTGCCCTCCGACGGGCGGGTGCCGGTATTCCGCACCGGCAACGTGGTCCTGGTCATGCACCACGCAGAGACCGCACCGCAGACCGTCGCCAGCGGGGGCACGATCAGCTGCGACCGGACCCGGATCAGCTGGGTGCGGATCACAGACGCCAACGGGGAGCCAGTGCGGGACAACTACGAACTCGACCGTGAGAACGGGATCGTCACGATCACCGACGCCACCGGGATCGCCATGCCGATCACGGTACGCCACACCGTATCGGACCTGCGCGTTGCCCTCGATGTGCAGATCACCGGATATATCAAGTTGAGCCGCCCGCTCACGCACGACTACCCAGCCGGGGAAACCTATGTCGCCTCGTGCTTGATCCACGGCGACCGCCGCGCCCGCGTCCTCGATGTGTGGGACCAAGCGACCTGGAACGGCCAATGGTCGGACCTGCACGGCACCCCAGCCAGCGCCACGCTCAACCTCATCGACCACCCGATCACCGTGACCAACGAAGGCTGCGACACCGACCGCTGGGTGCTGCGCTGGCTAACCAGCACCACCGTCGAATTGATCAGCGAGAAGCGCGGCCTGATCTGGTCCGGCAGCTACACCGCAGGCGGTGCCGACATAGCGCCAATAAATCCCCGCACCCGCGAATGGGACGAACAGGTGCAGGAATGGGTCGGCGGGGTGCCCTATATGGTCATCCCGGGGGCGGCCAACGGCGGCGGGTGGAGCGCAGGCAACGTACTGCGGATTAACGCCGAAGGGGCGATTAGCGACATTTGGATCGCCCGCGCAATCAACCAATCAGACGAACCGATGGACGATGGCGAGGACGGCTGCGAAATATACGCCCTCGGCAACATCGATCGCCCGTAACAGACACCCGGAGGAAATGACATGGATCTATCACCCGCACACGAAAACGCCCGCATAACCGCCTGCCGAGTGCCCGCCCTGCAGGCCAGCCTCGACCTGCTGGTGCAGGCCGATCCGCAGCTACCCGGACGCGCCACGATCCACCTCTACGGCGGCACCCGGCCCGCCGCCGGGGAGTCCACCGCAGAGCCGATCATCGTATCGATCCCGATGACCGACACCGCCGGAACGGTACTCGGCGATCCCGACTACCGGATCGAGATCACCACCCCGCTCGAAGCACAGATCGACGGGGCCGATCCAGCAACCGGCACCATCCCCACCTGGGCACGTATCGAAGGGCCGGACGGGGCATGGTGGGCAGACGCCAGCGTCACCGTCGAAGGCGGCGGCGGGGAGATCCAACTGGTCGCCACCGGGCAAGAGGGCGATCCGCTGGCTGACGTTGCCCGGCTGTATAACGGGGCATTTGCCCGTATCGCCAGCGCTGTGCTGCAGGGGTAAAAGGTCATGGACTTATCAGCCATTCAAATCCCTGGATATGCCGGGACCATATTTGCATCTTGCTGGACGGGGCAAGCGTGGATCGTGGCAGGACAACCAGACGGACGCGCTGTCACGCCCGTGTTCCGCAGCACAGACCTGATCAACTGGACGGAGATCGCATTGCCTGCGGGGTGGGGCACAGCTTTAGCATTTGCTATCGCTGATGACGGACTGGGCAACGTGGTACTTGTATCATCTGTTGCGGCGTACAGCAGCGACCACGGGCAGACTTGGGCAATGGGGGATAACTCGGCTTACTCCGGGCAGACGCTATATGACGTCGTATTCGCGCTGGGGAGCTACATTGCAGTCGGCACAACCGGCACAATCGTCACTTCGACAACAGGCGGTGCATCGTGGGTTAAGCAAACCACCGGGGTGACCAGTTTTCTGACATCAATCGCGTGGGATGGCGGAGACAACATCGTTGTCGGAGGTGGCACCCGGCTGATGAAGAACGCGCCGGGGTCGCTCAGCTCATGGACTACCGTGACGAGCTCATATAACTGTTACGGCATGACCTATCACCCCGAAACAAATAGGTTCTATGGGTACTCATCCACGAGTCTAGCGCACTACCACACTCCTGGAGCGACAACGATAGAGGAAATAACGACGTTTTCAACAACAAGCATGAATTGGAATAACTTGAATACACTACTCAAGTTTGCTGCTGCTGGTAGCTCGCTGCTGTTCGCGCCATCGAACACGCAACAACTGGCGCAGATCGATACGGCAACGCATTCCGTTACCCCGAAACTGGACTCGCAGGGCTCCGCTATAGTCGGGGTGACATATCAACCAACATACGTGGGCGGCGTGCTGTTAATGCCAGGTGCAAACGGCATCCTCTACACCAGCGCCACCCAGCAGGTGCAAGGCACCATCACCGACGGGGCAGGCACCCCAGCACAGCGCACAGTGCGCCTGTACGATCGCAACACCGGCAAATATCTGGCCGAGACACAGAGCGATCCCACCACCGGGGCGTATGCGTTCACGATCGGCATGGGCCACCCCGAGGTGCAGCGCATTGCTGTACACGACGACACCGCCGAGGGCGTGATCCGCAATGACCTGATCGACCGCGTTATACCAGGCTAGGCCGTGTCCTACCTTCACCCGCTGCTGACCGCTGTCAACGCCACCTGGCAGGGTGCGCCGGAGCACACGCGCCCGGCATATAACCAGGCAGACGCAACCTGGCAGGCCGCAGCCGGGGCACCTGAGGACACGATCGGCGCGCTCTATGCCGAGCTGCCACCCCCGCCGATCACGATCACCTTGGCCGCCACCGCTGCGACGATCACCCCGGCCACGCTGGCCGCTGCGCTACCCACTCCATCCCTGCCGCTGACGCTACAGGCCACCGGGGAGTCGATCACCTATACCAGCGTCCCACCGCATATCTACCCGCCGCTGTTGGCGGTGAACGCATCATGGGAGGGACGCCCGTTCTACACCCGCCCGCCGTGGGATCAGGCCGATGCGGGCTGGACACTCAGCGCAGAGCCACCCGCGCCGGATGTGCATGTCGGCACCCTGCTGGCAGAGCTACCGCTGCCACCGCTGACCGCGCTGACCCTGCAGGCGACCGAGCGCCCGACCACCCCGGCACCGCTGCTGTGGGCGCGCTTGCCGCTGGTACGCCCCGCGCCGCCCACGCTGATCGCTACCGGGGAGATCATCGCCACCGCCAACGCGCTGATCAGCCTGCCTGCGCCATCTCTGCCGATCGGCATACAGGCCAATGCAGAGCTGGTGCAATCAGCCAGCGCAGCGATCCAGTTGCCGCCGCCAGAGCTGCCCCTGCTGGCGCGCATCCGCGAGCGGCATCACCACGCGACAATGGCCGCCGCCCTGCCGCCGCCGCAGATCGCGATCACCATCGCCGCCACCGGGGACATGGTGCAAAACGCGGCGATGGCCGTATCGCTGCCGGTCCATGCCTACATGACCCCGCTCACGGTGCAGGCCATAGCGGGGCACCAGGACATTGATTTGACCGGACACGAACACACCCAGGGGATCACGACGCGCGATCCGCTGCCAGTCGGGGCCGCTACTCGCAGTCAGACAGCCGCGCCGCTGCGTGTAGGCATATCCGCACAGCAGCAGCAGGCCAAGATCCTCAAGGGCACCATGCGCGAGATCATCGAGCAGGGGCAGATCAGGGTAAGCGGCGCGCGCGCGGCACAGCAGCAGATGATCCGGCTGAACAACCGTATGACCGAAGTGCTGGACCCGGCGATCCCGATCAGCAGCGGCCTGGGGGCACGACAGAAAGAGGCGATCCGCACCCGGCACCGGCACAGCAACCGCCAGAAGCAGGCCGTGCCGATCCAGCTCGCACAGGCCAGCCCACATGCCGAGGCCATCCGCCGCCGCAACCGTCGCAGCGCGCGCCACCAGCACGGACTACCGCAGGTCAAGGGCCAAAGCCTCGCCAACCAGGAAGCGATCCGCACCCAAACCCGACAGACCGCAGACCACCAGCACGGCATGCACCCGCTGCCCGGCTACTGGTGGCCATACCGCCTCGACCGCTGCCGCCCGACCGCGCACTCATGGCACGACGCGCCGGTCTATACCCGCCCCACCGGCACCGCGAACGCCAGCTGGCAGGGCGCGAACGAATACGAATATCCGATCACCTTCTGCCGTCACCAAGAGCTGACATGGTGGCCTGACTACAGCACACCCGCACCCGAGCCGGAGCCGCCGCCGGGGCAGATCATCATCCCGATCAGAGAGGTCTACATCGTGATCAATCAATTCAGCCTCACTCGCGTGAGCGATGGCGAGCCCATCCCCGCCACCGACTGCCGCGCCAGTATCGATGCAGACAGCTGGACATGGAGCTGGTCGGCATCCATGCCAGCCAATGCCCTGGAGCTGGTACGCCAGGCCAACGGGGATCCGGTCGAGCTGCTGGCGACGTTCAACGGCGAGTCCATCCGCGTGATCGTGGAGGGGATCCGCCGTGACCGGCGCTTCGGTGACGCCCGCCTGCGGATCAGTGGCCGTGGCCGCGCCGCTTGGCTGGCCGATCCCTATGCGCCGATCGGTACCCGCAGCAATGCCGAGCAGCGCACCGCCCAGCAGCTGCTGCAGGACGCGCTCACCATCAATGGCGTGCCCATCGGCTGGGCGCTGGATTGGCAGATCGACGATTGGCAGGTGCCCGCCGGAGTCTGGAGCCACACGGGCAGCTACATCGATGCCGCGCTGCGCATTGCCGAGGCCGGCGGGGCATACATCCAGGCCCACGACACCCTCCAGACCCTACGCATCCTGCCCCGCTATCCACTGGCCCCCTGGCATTGGGGCAGCGCCACCCCGCACATCATCATCCCCGAGGACGTGTGCGAAGTGGAGGGGATCGATTGGCAAGATCGCCCGAACTATAACGCTGTATGGGTACATGGTGGCGACCAGGGCCGAGCCGATCGCATCCGCCGCACCGGCCTGGCTGCCGACATCCAGGCACCCACCATCGTCGACGCACTGGCCACCGACGCCCTGATGACCCGCCAGCGGGGCCTGGCCGTGCTGGCGGACACCGGCAAACAAGCCCACATCAGCCTGCGCCTGCCCGTCCTCCCCGAGACCGGCATCATCCACCCCGGCCATCTGGTGGAGTACACCGAGCAAGGCAACACCCACCGGGGCATCACACGCAGCCTAAAGATCGACCAGACCTATCCGGATCTCTGGCAAACCATCACCCTCGAAACCCATCAGGAGACAGCCGCATGAACCCCTTTCGCCGCTTCCTCCAGCTGATCCCAGGTCAGCCAACCGACAAAGGCCAGGTGATCGCCGTGCACACAGACGGCGTCACCGTCCAGCTACTCACCGGCGCGACAGTGCGCGTTCAGGGCGAAGCCGTGATCGGGGATCATGTGTTTATCAAGGGGGGGCAGATAGCCGGACCAGCGCCCGCATTAACAGGGATCGATCAGGACGTGTAAATGGTTACGCCATTTTTACGCCATAACCGCCGCAAATTGTTGACTTTATTGCTTTAAGTGGTGCCGAGGGTCGGACCCGATCCGGCTTTTTTGTGATTTTGTGAGGTTGTGTCGAATTGGCCTGTAAGCCTGCTGTGATGCGGGTTTGCGGGCTTTTTGTGGGTGGTGGCTGGTCTGCTTTTCGTTGTTTGGTGGCGGGTTTTGGCGTAATGTTTACGCCAGAATTACGCCAGACGATGATAAGCAGGGGTGGGCATGGCGACATTTAGGAGGCGGGCGGGTGGTTGGCGCGCGGAGGTTTGCCGGGCGGGTGTTAGACAGTCTCGGACATTTCCAACGAAGGCGCAAGCCCAGGCATGGGCGGCTGAGGTGGAGGCGGATCTGTTAGCGGGTCGTGGTGGTGCTGTCCGTGGGGATAAGACGTTGGCGGATGCGCTGGATCGGTTTCTGCGGGAGGTGTCGCCTGGCCGGCGGGGGTATGTGCGGGAGAAGACAACGCTTGATCTGTGGATCCGGGAGCATCCGCTTCGGGGGTATCGGTTGGATGTGATCTCTGGTGCGGATGTGGCGGATTGGCGAGATGTGCGCTTGCGCCTGGTTAAGCCTGGGAGTGTGCTGCGGGAGATGACGTTGCTGCGGTCGGTGTTTGAGGCTGCGCGGCGGGACTGGGGGTGGATCGCGCGAAATCCGATGGAGGATGTGCGTCGGCCACCGCGCCCGCAGCCTCGGCAGCGTCGACCGTCTGAGCAGGAGATCACGCAGCTGTGTGATGCGCTGGGCTATTCGGAGGATGGTTCGCTGGCCACGCAGATGTCGCGGGTGGCGGTGGCGATGCTGCTGTCGATTGAGACGGCGATGCGGGCGGGGGAGATCGTGGGGATGACCTGGCAGCATGTGGATCTGGATAGTCGGGTGGTGCTGTTGCCACGCACGAAGAATGAGGATTCGCGCAAGGTGCCGTTGTCGTCGGTGGCGCTGGAGCTATTGGCCGGGGGAGGGGAGGGCTTGATCTTCCCGTGGTGGGATGGCGACCCGGCCAGCCTGAGCAAGACCACAAGCAGACTGTCCCGGCAGTACGGCAGGATCTTCGAGGCTGCCGGGGCTAAGGGATTGACCTTCCATTGCCTGCGCCATGAGGCCACTTGCCGACTCTATGAGCGCACCACCATGACAGACTTACAGATCGCCAAGGTTACCGGCCACCGAGATCCGCGAGTGCTGCGGCGCTATGCGAATTTGCGCGGGACAGACCTCGCCGGAATGATGTGGTGATCAAAACTCCAACTTACTATGCGCAAA
>JBLRXF010000072.1:0-11085 GCA_047920875.1 Haliea sp.
GCAGCTGCGCAGCAAGCGTTACCCGGTTGGAATTGTAGATCTGCCCGGGGCGCAGGGGGCCACTGCCGGGCTCTACCAGCTCACTGCCGGTGGACAGCAAGGCGACCCGCAGCGGACGGTACACCGGCACCGCGTCCAGGCCCAGGGAGGCGAGCAAACCGAGATCGGGAGGGCGCAGCCGATGCCCGGCGCCAAATACCTGTGATGTTTCCGCGATATCCTGGCCCCGAAGGCGAATATTGTCGCCAGCGCGCACCGGCTGCAGGACCTGCAGGCAGCCGTCGATCTCGCGGCAGTGTTCCTGAATCGCCACTGCATCCGCGCCGGGGGGCACCGCGGCGCCGGTGAAGATACGCGCGGCAGTGCCCGACGCCAGCGGCACAGCGGCGGTGCCCGCGGCGATACGCTGACTGACTGGCAGCGGCAGGTGGGCCTCTGCAGCGCGCAGGGCGTACCCGTCCATCGCGCTGTTGTCCTCAGGCGGCACGGCAATGCCAGCGACAATGTCCGCGGCCAGCACAGCGCGGCGGGCATCAAGCAGCGGGCGCGAGATCACAGAGGGTGGCGCGGGCGCCCGAGCCAGCATGATCGACAGCGCCTCGGCAAGCGGCAACAACCCACTCACGGCTGCGACACCCGGCTCCTCAGCACGCCAACAAAATTGCAGGGACGATGACAGCTGTCGAGCTGGTCGCGAATGATGCCGGTCCACGCTGTGCGGCAGGCTCCGGTGGATCCCGGCATGCAGAAGATCACCGTGTTGTTGGCCAGCCCGCCAAGGGCGCGGGATTGCACCGTGGAGGATCCGATTTCCGCGAGGGACAGGGCACGGAACACCTCACCAAAGCCATCAATGACCTTGTCGAACAAGGGCGCCACAGCTTCCGGAGTGGAATCGCGGCCCGAGAATCCGGTGCCGCCGGTAACCAGAACCGCATCTATATTTTGATCTGCAATCCATTGCGAAAGCACGGCGCGAATCTGATAGATATCGTCCCTGACAATTTGACGATCGCTACAGCGATGGCCGGCAGCCCACAGCGCCTCCTGCAGGTACTGCCCGGAGGTATCCGTGTCGGGGGTGCGGGTGTCGGAAACGGTCAGGACAGCAACATTGAGCGGAATCTGGATGTCATTGACAAGAACGGACATGGCAAGCTCAGGCCTCCTTCGTGTTCTGATGCTGATAGAAGTACTGACGCACAGCATCGGCGACGAAGCCGCGCCAGGGCACCTGCTTGATGGCGAAGGTGCCGCGGATGCGCGCACAGTGCAACGCACGATTGCGTGGCTGGGCGTCCACTTCCACTGGCTGCAGCTGCACCGCATCCGATGAAAATTCGGAGAACTGGGAGGCGGAGGCCAGCAGGGCCTCGGCAAACTCATAGCAATTTGTGGGGTCTGGACTACAGTAGTGATAGGTGCCCCAAGCCTCGGCACCCGCACTGATCTGGTCGAGAATCCCTGCTACTACCCTGGCGGCGTCCGCGGACTCCACAGGGCACCCACGCAACTGGTTATCCAGCACCAGTTTGCCACCACCCACGAGCTGCGCCAGCATGTGTGACAGAACATTGATGCCGCTGGGAGCAAACACCGGCCCCAGCCGCAGAATGATGTGCTGGGCACAGGTCTCCCGGGTTGCGGCCTCCGCAGAGCCCAGCAACTGCCCCACGGTTTCTGGGTTATCGGGGACGTCCTGCTCGCGATAGGCGCGCCCGGCATCACCCGCAAAAACCCTCGCCGTCGACAGCAGAAAGTAGCTGCCGCCACTGCGTTGGCAGGCCTTCGCCAGCCAGTGACTGCGTTCGACGTCGAGCTCGGTAATGATCTCGCCACTGTCAATGGCGCCCTGCAGGCGCGCATCGACCACGATGTCGGCGCGGACCCGACGCACCACTTTCTTTGCGTGCCGCTCACTTTTCCAGCGCGAGGTCGAGCTGGAGACAGCCTCGAGTTCATGCCGACCCCAACGCCGCAGATGATCCATCAGCGCAAGACCTAGAGACGTGTCGGATCCTATCAGCAAAACACGCAAGATGAAGCCTCCGGCCGGGTGGCGCCGCTCAGGTAGCCGGGCTCCGGATCAGAACGGAATATCGTCGTCAAAGTCGCCGAAATCACCGGGGGGCGGGGCATTCTGCTGACGTCCAGGAGCCGCGGCGGGTGCCTGCTGCGCCGGCCGCTGTGACTGGGATGGGCCGCCGCCCTGGTTGTAGTCGTCCTGTGGATAGCCCCCTCCCTGCTGGCCGCCTGGGCGGCTGTCAAGCATCTGCATTTCACTGGCAACAATCTCAGTGGTGTAACGATCCTGGCCATCCTGGCCCTGCCACTTGCGCGTACGCAGCGAACCCTCGACATACAGCTTGGAGCCCTTCTTCAGATATTCACCGGCAATTTCGGCCAGACGATTGAAAAACACCACCCGGTGCCATTCGGTGCGCTCCTGGGGTTGGCCTGTCTGTTTGTCCTTCCAGGTCTCGGAGGTGGCCAGGTTAACGTTGGTCACCGCACCGCCGGAAGGCAGGTAGCGAGTCTCGGGATCCGCGCCCAGATTGCCGACCAGAATCACTTTGTTTACGCCCCGTGAAGACATGGCAACTCCTCTGTCATGGACGGTTTAGGGAATGAGAATAGTGGCGGGACTATAGCAATCCCCTTCTGCAATTGCGACAGCATTGGAGATCAGAAACCATCAATCCCGGTCGCAGCAGTCCTTCAGGGAGAGGAGGAGGCGCCACCCACCGCTGCCGGCACGACGCGCGGCACCGGCAGGGCAATCAGGAACCAGAGCGCAACCACGCCCAGGCAGAGTTCGGTAATGCCAGTGACGCCATACTGCTGCAGAACCCAGCCGCCGGCGGCACCGCCGGCGAATATACCGAGGAACTGGGCCGTAGAGAAAATACCCAGAGCAGTGCCCTTGCCGCCGGGGTCCACCGCCTTGCTGACCATGGAGGGCAGTACCGCCTCCATATAATTGAATCCGACAAAAAACAGCCAGAGGGCGGCATAGAATAGCCAGGGCTCGCGCACCACACCCAGCAATGCCAGTGACAGGAAAAGCACGCCAATGCTGCAGAGGAACACGAGATGTGGGCGCCCGCCCCTCTCCGCCAAGCGCATCAGCGGCAGGATGCCGAGTACCGACAGCAGCACCGCCGGCAGGTAGACTAGCCAATGTTGCTCACGGGCGATGCCAATCCCGCCCTCCAAGACCCCGGGGACAACCTGAAAACTCGCCATCAGGATGAAGTGCAGGGTGAAGATGCCGGCGTCCAGACGCAACAGGGTGGGATTGCGCAGCGCAAGACCCATCAAGCCCGGCCGGGCGCCCACTTCGGCGTAGGTCAGGCCAGTGCGCGGTGGGTCCGGCACCTGCCAGGTGACAATGGCGATACCGGAAAGGGCGAGGAGTGCCGTGAACCCGAAGACGGCCTCCAGGCCCCCATAGGCAGCCAGGACAGGCCCCAGTGCCAGCGCTACTGCGAAGGCCAGGCCAATGCTGGCACCAACAATGGCCATGGCCTTGGTGCGCTGCTCTTGCCGGGTGAGGTCGGCCACCAGCGCCATTACGCTGCTGGCGATCGCGCCCGCGCCCTGCAAGGCGCGGCCCGCAATAATCCCGTAGATACTGTCGGCCAGCGCAGCAACGATACTGCCAAGGGCAAAGATGAGTAACCCACCGATAATGACCGGCTTGCGCCCGACACGATCGGACAACCAGCCAAAGGGAATCTGCAGGCAGGCCTGGGTCAGGCCATAGGCGCCCAGCGCAATGCCAATGAGAGCGGGCGTTGCGCCTTCGAAATCAATCGCATAGAGAGCGAGCAACGGCAGGACCATGAACAGCCCCAGCATGCGAAAGTTGTAGAGCAGAGCCAGGGACGTCACCGAGCGACGCTCCAGGGGAGTCATGGGGTGTTCGGTAATCACAGGTTGACGGCTTCGCAAAAACATACATCTTAACAGCTTCACCACTCCTGTGGCATCCGCCGCATCCGGGCCTGCGTAAAACCCGGTATATTTTTGCCTAGACGTGAACCGACCCTCTATACTGCCGGGTTCGATTCGCAGGCCTTGACCGGAGACTCATGGACACCATTCTCGTCCGCGGTGCACGCACCCACAATCTCAAGAACATCGACCTGGACATCCCCCGCGACCAGCTGGTGGTGATTACCGGGCTGTCCGGTTCCGGCAAGTCATCCCTTGCTTTCGACACCTTGTACGCCGAAGGCCAGCGGCGCTACGTTGAATCATTGTCAACCTATGCACGCCAGTTCCTGTCGATGATGGAAAAGCCCGACATGGACCACATTGAGGGTCTGTCGCCCGCTATTTCAATCGAACAGAAATCCACGTCACACAATCCGCGGTCCACGGTGGGCACCATCACCGAGATTTATGACTACCTGCGCCTGCTCTATGCCCGGGTTGGCGAACCGCGCTGCCCCGATCACGGCGAGAGCCTGCAGGCCCAGACCGTGAGCCAGATGGTGGATTCGGTACTGGCATTGCCTGAGGGAACCCGCCTGATGCTGCTGGCGCCGGTGGTAAAGGCGCGCAAGGGCGAGCATCTGCACGTTTTTGAGGAACTGCGGGCAGGCGGCTTTGTGCGCGCCCGGGTCAACGGCATCGTCACCGATCTGGATGATCTGCCAAAGCTGGACAAGAAGCGCAAGCACGATATCGAGGTTGTCATTGACCGCTTCAAGGTGCGCGACGATCTGAACCTGCGCCTGGCAGAATCTTTCGAGACCGCTCTCAGCTTGACTGACGGCCTGGCGATGATCAGCTACATGGATGGCGGCAGCGACGACATCATGTTCTCTGCCCGCTTTGCCTGTCCAGTGTGCGGCCACAGTATCGACGAGCTTGAACCTCGCCTGTTTTCCTTCAACAACCCCGCGGGCGCCTGCCCCAGCTGCGACGGACTGGGCGTGAAGCAGTACTTTGACCCGGACCGGATCGTCCTGCATCCGGAGGTCAGCCTGGCCGAGGGCGCGATACGCGGCTGGGACCGCCGCAACGTCTATTATTTCCACATGCTCACCAGCCTCGCGGATCATTACCGTTTCTCCATCGACACCCCGTTCCAGAAGTTGAAGAAGAGCTACCGGGAGGTCATTCTCCACGGTAGTGGCGACGAGGAAGTCGCATTTGCTTACATGAACGACCGCGGCGACGTGTACAAGCGCACCCATCCCTTCGAGGGCATTATTCCGAATATGGAGCGGCGCTACCGCGACACAGAGTCGCAGTCCGTGCGCGAAGAGCTGTCCAAGTTTCTGTCCACCCAGCCCTGCCCCGACTGCCACGGTACCCGCCTGCGCCGGGATGCGCGCCACGTATTCGTGGACGACCGCAACCTGCCCAGCATCACCGAGATGCCCGTGGGCGAGGCGGAAGCCTACTTCGGCCAGCTTGCACTGGAGGGACGCAAAGGCGAGATCGCCGGCAAGATCCTCAAGGAACTGCGTGCCCGCTACCGCTTCCTTGTGGATGTCGGCCTGAACTACCTGACCCTCAGCCGTAGCGCCGAAACCCTCTCCGGCGGCGAGGCCCAGCGTATTCGTCTGGCCTCCCAGATCGGCGCCGGCCTTGTCGGCGTCATGTACATTCTCGACGAGCCTTCGATCGGTCTGCACCAGAGAGACAACGAGCGCCTGCTGGGCACCCTCACCCATCTGCGAGACCTGGGCAATACCGTCCTGGTGGTGGAGCACGATGAAGACGCCATTCGCCGCGCAGACCACATTATCGACATCGGACCAGGCGCAGGGGTACACGGGGGCCGCATCGTCGCCCAGGGCAGCCTCGAGGATATCATCGGCAACGAGCAGTCTCTGACCGGCGCCTACCTGTCCGGCAAACGCAGTATCGCCGTGCCGGCGAGGCGCACTCAGGCCGACCCAAAACGGCTGCTGCAGCTGTCGGGCGCGAGCGGTAACAACCTCCAGAACGTTGACTTGGAGCTGCCACTCGGTCTTCTGACTTGCATCACCGGTGTCTCAGGATCCGGCAAGTCAACCCTGATCAACAATACCCTCTATCCGATCGCCGCCACTGAGCTTAACGGCGCCACAACCTTGAACCCTGCCCCCTACACGGACATCAAGGGTATGGAGCACATCGACAAGTGCATTGATATCGACCAGAGTCCCATCGGACGCACCCCGCGCTCCAACCCGGCGACCTATACCGGCATTTTCACCCCGGTCCGCGATCTCTTCTCAGGCACACAGGAAGCGCGCTCTCGCGGCTACAAGCCCGGCCGCTTCAGTTTCAATGTCAAGGGCGGCCGCTGCGAGGCCTGCCAGGGCGACGGCGTCACCAAGGTAGAAATGCACTTCCTGCCCGACATCTACGTCCCCTGCGACGTCTGCAAAGGCAAGCGCTACAACCGCGAGACTCTGGAGATTCGCTACAAGGGCAAGAACATCCACGAAGTGCTGGAAATGACCGTGGAGGACGCCCTGGCCTTCTTCGAACCCGTCCCCGCCATCGCCCGCAAACTGCAAACCCTGATCGACGTCGGCCTGTCCTATATCCGCCTCGGCCAGGCCGCCACGACCCTGTCCGGAGGTGAGGCCCAGCGGGTAAAGCTCTCCCGAGAGCTGTCCAAGCGCGATACCGGCAAGACTCTCTATATCCTCGACGAACCCACCACCGGCCTGCACTTCGAGGATATCCGTCAGCTGTTGGAAGTCCTGCACCGCCTGCGCGACCATGGCAACACGGTGGTCATCATCGAGCACAACCTGGATGTGATCAAAACCGCGGACTGGATCGTGGATCTGGGGCCGGAGGGCGGCTCCGGTGGCGGTCAGATTATCGCTACGGGGACTCCGGAGGACGTAGCCAAGGTGAAGAAATCCTATACGGGGCAGTTCCTGGGGCCGCTGTTGCAGCGGCAGGCCTCCAGGGAAGCTGCCGGGGAGCCAAAACCACCAAAGCGCAAGGCGGGGAAACGGGCGGCTGCTTAGCTCTGGTCGACCAAGAAGGCCCGGCACTCTGCACATCGCCCCGCGCAGTGCGGGTAGAGGCTGCCCGGACACGCCGTGAACCCATCCATGGGGGCTCTTTGGCGACATCCATGTCGCCAACGGTCCGGGCAACCTCTACCCGCCCTCCCCGGGACTGGCAACTCGACTTCGACTACGCGTCAGTGAGACCTGAGCTCGGGCTGGATACCGTCAGCTCTCCAGCTTCCACGCGCGATGGATTCGCGGCCGCCCACTCGTCCGGGTACACACAGGCTTACACGCACTGCCTCGAGAGCACGCCGGTCGGCCTGCGAGTAGCAGGTCTGGCACAGGGCTTAGCCCGGTGGTGCTGGCAGGGGCTCTCTGGACCGTATGCGACATGGATGTCGCATCCGAGCCCCCATGGATGGGTTCACGGCGTGTCCAGAGAGCCCCTGCCAGCACTAGCGGGCGGCGACGTGGCACCTCGAGCACCGGGCACCGGGCACCGGGCACCGGGCACCGGGCACCGAGGATTGCGAGCACCAGGCACAAAAAAGCCGGGACTGGCCCGGCTTCTTCACAACGAGAAGTAGTTACGACTCGTCGGAGTCCGCCTCATCGTCCAGCGGACGGTCAACCAGCTCGACGTAAGCCATGGGGGCCTGGTCGCCGGAGCGGAAGCCGCACTTGAGGATGCGGATGTAGCCGCCCGGGCGTGCCTGGTAGCGCGGGCCCAGCTCGGAGAACAGCTTGCCTACAGCCGCCTTGTCGCGCATGCGGTCGAACGCCAGGCGGCGGTTGGCCACGCTGTCGCTCTTGGCCAGGGTTATCAGCGGCTCAGCATAGCTGCGCAGCTCCTTGGCCTTGGGCAGGGTGGTTTTGATTAACTCGTGCTCTACCAGAGACACGGTCATGTTCCGGAACATGGCCTTGCGGTGGGAGGCATTCCGGTTCAACTGACGTCCGCTGTGACGGTGACGCATTTTTCCTTTCCTATACTGTCTGTGCTATCTCAGCACTGCCAACTGGTAACTCGGGAGCTTAGAGACTCAGCACCCGGTCGTCGTTTCTGAGGCTGGCCGGTGGCCAGTTGTCCAGGCGCATACCCAAAGACAAGCCGCGGGACGCCAGTACATCCTTGATTTCTGTCAGTGACTTCTTGCCCAGGTTAGGAGTTTTCAGCAACTCCACTTCTGTGCGCTGTACCAGATCACCAATGTAATAGATATTCTCTGCCTTCAAGCAGTTGGCCGAGCGAACGGTCAGTTCGAGGTCATCAACAGGACGCAGCAGAATTGGATCAACCTCATCCTCCTCAATCACAGACTCGCTGTGGCTCTCGCTCTCGAGGTCGACGAACACAGCGAGCTGCTGCTGGAGGATAGTAGCGGCGCGACGAATAGCCTCCTCGGGATCAATAGTACCGTTGGTCTCAAGGTCCAGAATCAGCTTGTCGAGGTCGGTACGCTGCTCAACCCGAGCGGCTTCAACCACGTAGGACACGCGATTGATGGGAGAGAAAGTCGCATCAAGATGGAGACGGCCGATGGAACGCGTCTCCTCCTCGGGATTCTCGCGGGAATCAGCAGGGGAATAGCCGCGTCCGCGAGCCACGGTAAGCTTCATGCTGACATGAGAGCTGCCGGTCAGAGTGCAGATCACGTGCTCTGGATTGCGCACCTCGATATCGTGATCAACCTGAATATCACCGGCGGTAACGACGCCCGGACCTTTACGGCTCAGGGTGAGCTCGGCCTCTTCCTTGCCGTTCATGACCAGGGCTACACCCTTCAGGTTCAGCAGGATTTCGATAACGTCTTCCTGGACACCCTCAATAGCGCTGTACTCATGCTCAACCCCGTCGATTTCGACCTCGGTGATGGCGCAGCCAGGCATGGAGGACAGCAGAATGCGGCGCAGCGCATTGCCGAGGGTATGGCCAAAGCCACGCTCCAGCGGCTCCAAGGTCACCTGAGCGCGGGTACTGGTCTTTTCCTCGACGTTGATCACGCGCGGAGTCAAAAATTCATTTACTGCAATCTGCATTCTGGCACCTGTATGAGTAGGTTAGTCCTGACTCGGATTACTTGGAGTAGAGTTCCACGATCAGGTTTTCATTGATCTCGGAAGACAGGTCCTGACGCTCAGGGGCTGACTTGAAAACTCCTTCCAACTTCTCACTGTTGAAGTCGATCCACTCGGGCTCGCCACGCTGGGCGGCCAGGGCCAGTGCCGACTGCACGCGCAGCTGTTTCTTGGCTTTCTCCCGCAGGGATACAACGTCGCCAGGCTGCACCTGATAAGAAGGCACGTTTACCGGCGCGCCGTTAACCAGAATGCCCTTGTGGCTGACCAGCTGGCGCGACTCGGCGCGAGTTGAGCCAAAGCCCATGCGATAAACCACGTTATCGAGGCGGCTTTCCAGCAGCTGAAGGAGGTTCTCGCCGGTCGCACCTTTGAGCCGGGCTGCCTCCTTGTAATAGTTGCGGAACTGCTTCTCGAGAATGCCGTAAATGCGACGGACTTTCTGCTTTTCGCGCAACTGTACGCCGTAGTCAGAAAGCCGACCGCGACGCGCGCCGTGCTGGCCGGGCGCCGATTCGGGCTTGCACTTGCTTTCCAGCGCACGCACCCCACTCTTCAGGAACAGGTCAGTTCCCTCACGACGGGAGAGCTTGCACGTGGGTCCAATATATCGAGCCATGTCAATTCTTCCTGTAAGCGTTAGACGCGACGTTTCTTGGGCGGACGGCAACCATTATGCGGGATCGGCGTCACGTCAGTAATATTGGTGATCTTGTAGCCGCAGGAGTTGAGCGCACGCACCGCTGACTCGCGGCCCGGGCCGGGGCCCTTCACCTGCACATCGATATTCTTCAGGCCATATTCCTTGGCAGCCTCACCGGCACGCTCAGCTGCCACCTGAGCCGCGAAAGGGGTGCTCTTGCGCGAACCACGGAAGCCAGAGCCGCCGGACGTCGCCCAGCTCAGGGTATTGCCCTGGCGATCGGTGATGGTGATGATCGTGTTGTTAAACGAGGCGTGCACATGTGCGATGCCATCCACCACGGTCTTGGTAATCTTTTTGCGAGTGCTCTTGGCACCTGGCTTGGCCATACTTTGTTTCCTGCTTTAATATCAACACTGCACTCGGGTGCAGCTACACTAAAAGGATTCGCGAGGGACGAAAAGTCCTATTTACGAATCGGTTTGCGCGGACCCTTGCGGGTGCGGGCATTGGTTTTGGTACGCTGGCCGCGCAGCGGCAAGCTGCGACGATGACGAAGGCCGCGGTTGCAGCCCAGGTCCATCAGGCGCTTGATGTTCATCGACACTTCACGGCGCAGATCACCCTCAACCGTCAGCTCGCCGACCTTGGTCCGCAGTGCATCCATCTGCACTTCACTGAGCTCACTGATCTTGCTGTTCTCAGCAACACCCGTGTCCGCGCAGAGGCGCTTGGCCTGGGTGCGACCGACACCGTAGATATAGGTCAGGGCGATAACAGCGTGCTTGTTATCGGGTACGTTGACGCCGGCAATACGAGCCATCCAACTCTCTCCAAATACTCAAATCGTCGCTTTGCGCTGGGCTAACCAGCCAAACCCTGAAACCTGCCAGGCTCCGGGGGGTGGGGCGCGAAAGGCGCAGCATTCTAGCGGTGTGTTTACTAAAAATCAATAGCCTGGAGCCGAAAACCAATCAGCCCTGACGCTGCTTGTGACGGGGATCTGTCTTACAGATCACGCGCACAACGCTGTTTCTGCGAACAATCTTGCAGTTTCTGCAAACCTTTTTTACTGAGGCACGTACTTTCATTTCGCTTTTCTCCAAGAACCGGCCAGCCTGTCAGCGGCCGGAAGTACCATAGTTGTTCAATTTCGCCTTCTTCATGACCGAGTCGTACTGGTGCGACATCAGGTGACTTTGTACCTGAGCCATGAAGTCCATAACCACCACTACAACAATCAGCAGGGAAGTTCCACCCAGGTAAAACGGTACGTTCCACATCACCACCAGGAACTGGGGCATGAGGCAAACCAGAGCGATATAGGCTGACCCGAACACAGTTAATCTCGTCAGCACGCCGTCAATATAGTTGGCAGTCTGCTGT
>JBLRXF010000073.1:0-2707 GCA_047920875.1 Haliea sp.
GCAGTAGTGAATACCAGCAGGTTGATGCGCCCGGCGACTGTCACGGCACCGGTTTCCAGGCGGGGCTGTCGAGTTGGACCTGCAGGGTCAGAGAAGCATCCCGCCGCGGGGAGAGATGCAAACTTCCCGGTTGTATCATTCCCACCATGTCCATGCAGAGGCCTGTCAATACATGGCAGCAAAGGTACGTTATTTGGGTTGCTCTCGGCAATGACCGAAGCAGCTCAGAGTGCTATTTTTGCTCCGCTGCATCGATCAGCCGGGCAAGATAGCGCAGCTTTCTGCCTGCGCGGTACCTGGCCCAGGGCCCGATCCAGTAGCCGGCCGGGATCAGGTCGGCCCAACCCAGGCTGTCGACGACAACAAGTCGGATCGGTGCCAGGGTCCGCTGCTGGACCACGATGTTGTGCAGCAGAAGACGGCGCGAGGGCATGCCCAGGGCCTGCCACTCCCGGGCGAAGGTGGCAAGCGCTGCCTGGAGGCTCTGGCTCTGCCCATGGCGCGCGAGGTGCGCTGCCAGCGTGAGGGAGATGCGTTCGTCATCGTCCCGAATCAGTTCGCTGCGCAATCCCGGCCCGAGGTCGGTGGGCACCAGACCGTCAATTCGCGGCACCAGTCGATACGCTGCCTGCCCTATATCTCGCTCAATCCGTCGATAGACCCTGATCTCCTGCACATTCTCATCAAAACGCGCCAGCGGCTTGAGGCGTTTTACCCAGGGCTGCGCGCGCCGCTTCGCGGCCGGTAGACGATCCGGGCGCAGAATCTTGATGCACCAGCCGGGGTCTACCGGGTCGACAAAACAGAGACGGCTATCGCCGCCCGCAAAGGCCCCGGTGACGTCACCGAGTTGGCGTTCCACTCCGCCCAGGCGGGCAATGCCGTCAAGCAAGTCGGGCGATGATTTCTTTTGCAATGCGTGTCGCCTCCTGAAGCGGTGCCGATGCCTGAGGCATTGTACCCAGGGCCTCAACATCTTCCAGCCGCGTCAGTCGTCCCTGTTGCAGCAGGTTTTGAATGCCAGCACTCACCCGATTTGGGCGCCGCTGGGGTATGCTCAGGATGCCGACTGCAGCGCCGCAGCTGAGGCTCTCGTAGACCATCGATGCGCTGTCCTCCGAGACCCAGATGCTGCTGCTGCGAGCGTAGGCATGCAGCAGCCAATCTCCCCCGGTTTCCTTGATCGGCGCCAGTGGCAAGCCCGGAATCGCCTTTTGTACCAGATCGAGAAAGCTGGCGGGGGTGCGACGAGAGCTGGCCAGGGTCCAGTTCACTGCCGGCAGAGCGGCTTGAAGCCGCTGTACCTGTGCGCTCAGGTGCGCATCCGTCCAGCGATAGTGGCGCGAGGGCCCCCCCACCAGGATCAGCCCGGAATCCGCCGCTGCGCTGGTGGCAGGGCGCACCGGATTGAGTGGACCCTGGCTCAGCAGCACCCTGTTCGAGGGGCTGACACCGTCATGTTCCGGCAGAACGCAGAGGTCAAACAGGGGACGGAACAGGCCCGGATTCATCAGCGCCACCAGTTTGCCGCCGTGGCGCCAGCGAAGGTACAGGCCGCGCTGGTGACTGCGGCGTCCGGCGGTCAGGATCACGTCGGGCGCTGGCAGCTGTGCAGGGGAATCCTGGTGCCCCACGCGGTGAATCCGTACTGGCTGCAACGCCTCCAGGGCCTGCGCCAGGCCTGCGAGCTGGCGTTGATGTCCTGTCCGGTCATCTTCCACACACCAGAGCACAAGCGCTGACGTCCGCTGGTTCACGCCGTCGCTTGGGCGTTCTGCCGCTCGATACTTGCCAGATCGATGCCGTAAGCGCCGGGTTCGAGGCTGCGCACAATATTCACGGCCTGCCCGGACCTGTTGTCACTCTGCTCCTGCAGCTCCTTCATTAGCGGAGTCGCCAGGCGCTGCTTGTGGGTGTCCAGCAGAATCATTACCTTCGGGTGCAGGCGCCTGACGCGGTATTCGGCAACTACCACGCCGATTTCGCCGGAACTCAACTCGACCAGGGTGCCGGCGGGGTAGACACCGATAGCCCGGATAAAGGCTTCTACCAGCTCTGCCTGGAACTCCACATCGCGCGCGTCATAGAGTACCCGTATGGCATGGGAAGGGGAGATGGCTGGTGCGTATTCCTTGTTGCTGGTGAGAGCGCCGTAGGTGTCAATAATGCCGGCAATCCTGGCAACCGCGGGGATCTTGTCGCCCCTGGTTCCCAGCGGATAGCCTGAGCCGTTGTGACGCTCGTGATGGTGGGCGACCATATTGATCACATCCGGGTTGATGATGCCGCTCTCTTCAATGATCTTCAGGCCGTGATTTACATGATCCTGCATGTATGCCGACTCCCTGTCGGTCAGGGGCCGCTGTGCCTGTAGCAGTTCCGGATCCACGCGCAGCTTGCCCACGTCCATCAACATGCCGCCCATGGCCAGCGAGCGCAGGTCCTGGCGGGAAAAGCCAACTTCTCTGCCCAGCGCCACCGCCCAGATTGCCGAGCTGAGCGCATGCTCGTAGCTGTACTGATCGTGCTGCTTGAGTCGCGCTACCCACAGGCAAGCGTCGGGGTTGCGGCTGATACTGCCGATAAGTGGTTCCACTGATTTGCGCAGGTGGATGACATTGATCTTGCCGCCTTTGCCGACGTCCTCGAAAATCTCACACAGGTCGTCGATCAGCAGATCCAGCGCCTCTTCGGCCCGGGGTCGCTC
>JBLRXF010000073.1:2717-11010 GCA_047920875.1 Haliea sp.
CTCCTCGCTGAAAGCGGTTTGGTCACCATAGTTCGCGAGTTGTCTGTCGCGGAAGATGTTTGCAACAGGAACACGCTTGTGCGTGACGCTGGCCTTGCGTTTGACTTTCTCCGCGGGCTGCCTGCTCTGCCGTGTATCCACGAACACGTGCTGGCAATACTCCTGCAGCCTGTCGATCTGGCCCCTGGTTTCGATTCGGAAGCCCTGGATCATGAACGGGGTATCCAGCCACGGCCTATCCAGGGCGCTGACAAACATGCCCACTTCCAGCTCAGCAGTGGCTATCTTGATTGTCTCAAGCATGCCGCAACAAGACTCCCGGATGCGATTTCGAACGCTTTTCGGCTGCTAGATTAGCGCCCATGAGGAGGTTTGTTGCGAATTTTTTGCAGAAAACATGAGAAAAACTGCAGAAATCTCTATTTTTTGCTCCCGTCGCAGCCGTTTCACCCCGGGAGCGCCGAGTCAGCGCCTCAGGATTCAGTGCCAGTGGCCGCAGTCAGATACCGAATTGACGGTGGAGATCAAGGCTTTCCAGATTGACCCCGAAGGCGCCGGGCTCCAGCGCGCGCTTGATGGTCGGCATCGGCCTGCGCAGCCAGCCCGAAGTAGCTGCCTGCAATTTGAGCAGTTGTGGTTTGTCCAGCGGCCGCTTTTTCTGGTCCAGCACTTGCAACACTGTGGGACGCAGGCGGTGGGCGCGGTATTCCGCCACGACCACTGCCACGGAGCCGTCAGACAGCTCGACCAGCGTGCCGGCGGGGTAGATGCCCACCGCGCGGATGAAGGCTTCTACCAGTTCCGCCTGGAACCCGATGTCCCGCTCTTCATACAGAATGCGCATGGCCTCCGCGGGAGATACGGCCGGGGCATAATTGCGGTCTGTTGTCAGGGCGCCGTAGGCGTCCACGAGGCCGGCGATGCGGGCGAACGTGGGGATCCGGTCCTCTGCGAGGCCTCGTGGATAGCCTGAGCCGTTATAACGCTCGTGATGGTGGGCGGCCATGTCCAGGATATCGCGATTCATGATGCCGCTGGCCTGGATGATTTCCAGGCTGTAGTCAATATGTTCCCGCACCGCCGCCATCTCGTCGGCGGAGAGTGCCCGCTGTGCCCCCAGCAACTCCGGGTCGACCCGCAGCATGCCCACGTCCATCAGCATGCCGCCAACGCCCAGCGAGCGGAGATCCTGTTTCGGTAACCCCAGTTCACGTCCCAGTGCCACGGCCCAGATACCGGCGCTGAGGGCGCGTTCATAGGTGTACTGATCATGGCGCTTCAAGCGTGCAACCCAGACGCAGGCATCCGGGTTGCGACTGATGCTGCCTACCATGGGGTCAATGGACTGCTTCAGGCGCACCACATTGACCTTGTTGTTGCGAGTGACCTTGAGATACATGTCCTCAACGTCCTCGGTCAGCGCGGTGACGACGGCACTGGCCTTGCTGTGCTCCTCCATGAAATCGGTCTTGTCCTTGTAGGACTTGATGCTGCGATCGAAGAAAATCGTCTCCACCGGCAGCTGTTTGCGGCTGCCCCGGGTCTTGGGCAGCTCCAGCTCCTCAGCCTGCGCCGCGGGTTCGATGTCCACCATGACATACTTGCAATAGCGCTGGAGCTGGACAATTTCGTCCCGGTTGGCAATGCGGAAACCCTGCAGGGGAAATGGAGTACCCACCCACGGCCGATCCAGCTGGCTGACAAACATGCCAACCTGCAGATCTTCGGTGGGGACTTTTCGGGTATCCGGCATGGACGGTTCCGCTAGCGTTCAGGGTCGCAATTGTAACGCGCAAGTTCTGGACATTGCAGTGCTGATAACTGCATTAATGGATTTTGCTATAGTGCCGACGGTCAATGAGGCAGCAGGGTAGCTACCCTCCATTTCGCCTCTCCCGTCGCAGAAGGAGCTGTTATATGCAAGATGCAAATGCCGTTTTTAGCGGTGTGGTGGTCACTGGTGCCGCGTCGGGGATTGGTCGCGCCTGCGCCGAGCTGCTGGCCGCATCCGGGCGAGCGGTCGCCCTGTGGGATCTGAATCAGGACGCGGCCTGCAGACTTGCCGACGAACTTGGTGCAGAGCATGGGGTTGCCACGGTGGGTCTGCAGGTGGATGTCGCGGACCCGGCAGCCATCCACATGGCCGCGGCCGCCAGCCGGGAGGCCATCGGGGCCATTGGCGGGCTGGTACATGCCGCGGGAATGGTACTGCAAATGCCGGTTGCCGATACCGAGGTGGAGGCCTGGGACAGGCTGATGAACGTCAACCTCAGGGCGCTGCTGCTGGCGGTACAAGCGCTGCTGCCCGACCTGGAGCAGACCGGACACGGTGCGGTGGTGGGGATTGCCTCGATCAACGCCACGCTGGGTAACGGCCTGATTCCCGCCTACAGTGCCTCGAAGGGGGGCATGATTTCGCTGGTGCGCTCACTGGCTGACGACCTCGGCCAGCGCGGTGTGCGCATCAATTCCGTCTCGCCGGGGCAAATCCGCACGCCCATGCTGCAACCGTCCGTTGACGCCCTGCCCGCGGGCAGCTTCGAGCGCCGCATTTTGCTGGGGCGCCTGGGGGAGCCCCGGGAGGTCGCCAATGCGGTGGCATTCCTGCTGTCGGATCTGGCCAGTTACATCACCGCCTCAGAGCTGGTGGTTGACGGCGGCAATATTTCATCCCAGCGTTGAGGAGTGTGGTAATGGAAAAGTTTGCAGGAAAAGTGGCCCTGGTAACCGGCGCCGGTGGTGGTATCGGTCGCGCGGTCGCCTGTGCCCTGGCAGCGGAGGGCGCCAGCGTGATAGTTGCCGATATCGTGGACGCAGGTCAGGACACGGTAGCGCTGATCGAGGCGGCGGGTGGCAGGGCGGCGTTCGTGCGCACGGACGTGCAGCTCAGCGCTGACACCGCTGCCATGGTGCGGCAGGCGGTGACCCGCTTTGGGCGCCTGGACATTGCCATCAATAATGCCGGCATCGATCCCGAGGTCGCTCCCGAGGCTGAGTGGGACGAGGCCGCCATGGCACGCATCATGGGAGTGAACTTGCAGGGTGTGTTCCTTTGTCTGAAGCATGAAATTGCCCAGATGCTGAAGCAGGGGGGTGGAGCCATCGTCAACCTGGCCTCGGCAGCGGGCGTAGTCGGGGTGGTCAACAAGCCGGCCTATACCGCCAGCAAGCACGCCGTGGTTGGGCTCACCAAGGCTTCGGCCCTGCAGTACGCCAGCCGCGGTATCCGCATCAATGCTGTCTGTCCCGGCGCCGTGGACACCCCGATGCTGCAGGAGAACCTGGGGAGCGGTGTCGACAAGTCGCTGGTCGGGGCCAATCACCCCATCGGCCGGCTTGCCTCCCCCGAGGAGATTGCCAGGGCAGTGCTCTGGCTCTGCTCGGAAGACTCCGGCTATGTCGTCGGCCACGCGCTGGTTGTGGATGGCGGGCTGACCGTCCAGTAGCCAGCCATTTCTCCCGGAGCCTGATCAGGCTCCGGGACGCGTGTTTTGTCCACCCTCGAATTCCCACCCCGCTTGACGCTTCTGTGCGAGCGGGATTAAACTTATGCCTAATATAAAACTAATCAAGAGGAGGGTCAGGCCCCATGGCGTACAGAGTTGATGACAAGGGCAGCGCCTGGCTGGGGGACCACGAGGTGCCCGTACCGACGTCGATCAGCCCCGAGGCGCAGGCCTACCTGTCCAGCAATCCCTGGGGTGATGCCCCAATGCCGGACGAACCGCTGCCCATGTGGCTGTTCCGTGAGCCCATGGCGGCTGCCTTCGAGGCACTGAACCAGCAGGCGCAGGCCCTGTATCCGGTCGACATTGAGGAGCGGGAGATCAGCGGGGTGCGCTGCCATCTGATTCAGCCCCGGGAAGTGCCCGAGGCGCACCAGGGGCGCGTGCTCATCAACCTGCACGGCGGCGGTTTCGTCGTCGGTTCCGGCGCCCTGGTGGAGGCGATTCCCATCGCCCATCTGGCGCAGGTATCGGTCATTGCTGTGGATTACCGGCTGGCACCGGAGCACCAGTATCCGGCGGCCGTAGACGATGTGGTCGCGGTCTATCGGCAGCTGCTGGAGCAGCATTCGGCGGACCAGGTGGGCATTTTCGGCAGCTCCGCCGGGGGGATTCTCACCGCCCAGGCCATAGCGCGCCTGCAGCAGGAGGGCCTGCCCCTGCCTGCCTGCGCCGGGGTGTTCTCCGCGGCGGGGAATCTTGGCGATTTTGGCGATACCCGCAATATCTTCACGCTCAGCGGGTTCTATGGCGCCCACGGTTTCCCGCTGGAGCATGAGTTGAGCGAGGTGCGCAATTACCTGGGCGATGCCGACCCCCGCGACCCACTGGTATCGCCCGAGCGGGGAGATCTGTCGCAGTTCCCCCCCACCCTGCTGGTGTCCGGCACCCGCGATGCCTTGCTCAGCGCCACCAGTCAGTTCCATCGCGCACTGCTGCGCGCGGGGCGGCAGGCGGAGCTGGTGGTCTTTGACGCGCTGCCGCATTCCCACTGGTACGCGCTGCAGCTGCCAGAGACCCGCGAGGCGCTGGACATCATGGTCCGCTTCTTCAACAGCAAACTGGCCTGAGGGCTACTGGATCCCGGCGCCATTGTCCCGGGCAGACACGAGGTTACACATGGATATTGAACGCGCGAAAATCTTCCGCCCGGTGGCCGAGCCCCGGGTTATCGAGGCTGCCTACAGCGAGGACCAGCACAGGCGCCTGCTGGACGCTGTGCGCAACAATGGCCCTTATACACTGATCATTTCCCAGCACTTCACCTCCGCGGAAGAGCTGATTGCCACCACCTCGGGCTCGCTGCCGGAAGGTGTGGAGCCCAGCCTGGACATGTTTCTCACCCCGGTATTTCGCGGCTACTTCTCCTATGGGGGCGTCTGCAGCCAGCCGGAAATCGAGGACTGCTTCTACAATCCCAAGTTCCTCAAGCTGGTGCGGGACTACTGGGGCGCGAAGTATGCAGAGCCCGACAGCATGCTGTTCAATATCCAGGGCCCCAGCCAGGACAGCGGCAATCCGCATGTGGACGGCACCCGTTTCCGCGGCCTGACGCTGGAGAACACGCCCATCTGGCTGATGAACACCATGGTCAAGTCCGGCCTGTTCAAGCGCTGGCAGGCGCGCAAGGCCCAGGTCATTGCCTGGTACTACCAGGGCCGGGTGGGCGGCGGGTTTACCTACTGGCCGGATGGTCCCCACGAGCAGCCGAAGCAGATTCACGCGCCCATGTGGGGGCGCGCGGTGGTGGTGGAAAACGAGATGATGTTCCACACCGCCCAGAGCTGTGGCCCGGTGGCGATGCGCAAGCCCGAAGGCCTGGCCTTCGACTCGGTGATGGAGCCAGACCCCACCGTCGCGGGTGGTTGGCGCATCCGCACCGGCGGCGAGGTCATCCAGCAGATTCCGGAGCAGGAATTCCGTTTCCTGGTGCACTGGGGCGCCAATGTCTACATGGATCTGGATGAACTGAAGCGCACGGTGGACCACACCGACGATATCAGTCACGAACAGGTCTTCGACATCTTTGTCGCCGACCTGAAACAGCGTGGCGTGCAGTTCGACATGCCCTCGGATCCAATGGCCGACAAGGCATTTATTGGCTTGCTGAATGGCGTGTACAACATAGGCACCCCCCTGCATTTTCCGCCGGAGCCTGAAGACACACTCGCAGCCTGACGCACAAGGAAAACAGTATGTACGCAATGATCATCGAGGAGACGGGTGGCCCCGAGGTACTCAAGTTCGCGGAGATTGACACCCCGGTGCCGCAGCCGGGTGAGCTGCTGATCCAGGTAGCCTATGCTGGGGTCAATCCGGCAGACTGGAAAAACCGCCAGGGTTTTCTGGCCCAGTTCCGGCCCTACAGCTTTCCCTACATCATCGGTTTTGATGCCGCCGGTGTGGTGACTGCGCTGGGTGAGGGCGTAACCGGTTTCGCGGTGGGGGACAGGGTGTTTACGCCCACCAACCACGGCCAGGGCGGGCAGGGCAGCTATGCTGAATACGTGCTTGCCAGTGCCGATCGGGTCGCACACATCCCCCGGGGCCTCGGGTTTGCCGAGGCGGCCGCGCTGCCGGTGGCAGCGCTGACCGCCTGGCAGGGCCTGTTCGACCGCGGCGGTCTGGAAGCGGGGCAAACTGCCATGATCCACGGCGGTTCCGGCGGCTTGGGCAGTTTCGCGGTGCAGTTTGCACGCTGGGCGGGAGCCCGGGTGGCGGCGACCTGTTCTACCGCCAATGTCGAGTACCTGCAATCACTGGGAGTGGAGCGGGTCATTGACTACCGCCGGGAAGATATCGCCGCCGCTGTTCAGGCCTGGGCGCCGGGTGGGCTCGACTACCTGATGGATGCGGTAGGCGTGAGCACGCTGCCCAATGGTCTTGACCTGGTGCGCAGCGGGGGAACCTTCGTCAGCATACCCACACTGACCGATGACGGTGACATTCCCGCTGCCGCTGCAGCCGGGGCGGCAAAGGGGGTGAACCGGGTGTTCTCGACCATGGATGACATCGGTTGCAGCGCCACCCTGCACAGGATCGGCGAGCTTCTGGTCAGTGGCGACATCACCCTGCCACCCCTGCGCGAATTCGCCCTGAAAGAGGCAGCGGAGGCTCACCGGGTGATTCAGCAGGGCCACAACCGGGGCAAGATGGTGCTGAAAGTCGCTGACCTCTGAGGGCGGGGGCGGGCTCGCGCCCGCCGGAAAACCGGCTGTCCCGCCCACTTCCTTTACTAATAAATTATATGTAATATAAATAGAAATAAAATTTTAATTACAGTCCCCAACGAGGTGCGCCATGCCCGCAAGACTCTTTCTCCGGAAACAGCTCCCCCTGACTGTTCAAGCTCTGGTTGCCAGCTGCGCCCTGGGCCTGCCGTTTATCGCAGCGCCGCTGTCCGCCCAGGAGTTCGCCCGCCTGGAGGAAGTCGTGGTCACCGCCCAGCGCCGGCAGGAGAGTATCCAGGATGTGCCCATTGCCATCAGTGCCATTGATGCCGAGAGACTGCGCCAGCAGAACATCAACAGTGCCTTCGACTTGCTGGGCAAGGTGCCGTCCCTCACCGTGAGCAGCGCCGGTAACCCGCGCAACGCCGAGGTGGTTACCATACGCGGTCAGGGCGCCACTTACCTGGCGCCGGTGGGGGTGGTGAACTACTTTGCCGAAGTGCCGCTGATCCAGTCGGGCATCATCGCCAACCAGGGCGGGCCGGGGACCTTCTTTGATATTGGTTCGCTGCAGGTGTTGCGCGGACCTCAGGGCACCCTGTTTGGGCGCAATACTACCGGCGGCGCCCTGCTGCTGGGGCCGCAGCAACCAACGGATGAACTGGACGGCTACGTTCAGGCCCAGGTTGGCAATTACGACAATCAGGCGCTGGAGGCCGTACTGAACCTGCCGCTGGTGGATGACCGCCTGATGGTGCGGCTCTCATTCAAGGATGTCAGGCGCGACGGCTTTACCCGCGACGTTGGGCCCGGGGCCTTCGGCTACAGCGATCTCTGTTCGCCAACGCCCCAGCCCCTGTGTGCCGCCTTTGCCCCCGGCGAACGCTCCGCGGGCTATGCAGGCAAGGACTACGACAACAAGGACTACTGGCACGGCAGGCTCGGGCTGCTGTGGCGACCGACTGACAACCTGGAAAACCATTTCCTTGCCCTGCGCTCCAGCTCGAAGGACAACGGCACCGGTTTTGTCTTCAGCGGCGCCGGGCCCGGGCCGAACGTCGCCAACCTGGCCGGCAATTTTGCCTATGGTCTCAACAAGCTGTTCTCCGGCGACGTTTTCAATGCGGACATCACTCAGGGCATCGTCGAGCGCCAGCGCGAACTGGGGCCGCGCAAGACTGCGATGAACCAGGATCAGTTCACCCAGATTGAGCACGATGCCTTTATCAATACGCTGTCGCTGCAGCTGACAGACAACCTGCAGTTGCGCAATATCGTCAGCTACCAGGAGATGAAGGTGTCCTATGACTGGGACCTCGATGGTTCGATCCTGCCCATGCTGGGGCAGATCAATCCCTTTGTGCGCGCCGACGAATTGGATAACCCGTTGGGCAGTCCCGGCGACCGGGGCATTATCTCCGACAACAGCCAGACGACCTTCGAGCTGCAATTGCAGGGATCGGCGCTGGATGACAATCTGGACTACGTCGTGGGTACCTATTACTCCAGCGTTGAACCCGAGGGCTTGCAGGGTACGGGTTCTTTCAACGCCGCCGACTTCAACAGCGGCTCCTTCTATAACCAGGACATCACTGCCCTGGCCTTCTACGCCCAGGG
>JBLRXF010000074.1:0-10983 GCA_047920875.1 Haliea sp.
GCCCAGCGGCCAGAGAGAGTGGCCTGGGCCAGCGGGCTCCCACAAGGCTGCCGTAGGAGCCCGGTCCCCGGGCGATCGCGCACGGAGTGCGCTCCTACAAGGCGGCGACCTGTAGGCGCGGTCTCCGGGCGATTGCCCTGTGGACAGCCTGCCTCGCCTGAGGGTATCAGCCCTGGATTCAGGCACTTTAGCTCCCGGTGTCTGGAATTCGTCCGTAAACTCGTTTATCGTCCCGGCCTCCAAAACGCTTCCCCCAGTACTATGAGCCCACCGCCCATACAGCCACCGCTATACCGTCTTCTACGCCAGCTGCTGCTGCCGCTGTGCATTGCCCTGTTTGCACTGCCGGTCAGGGGGCAGGTGGCTGAGACCAGCATTATCCTGGTGCAGGAGGCGACCCGGCAGTCCCTCGGCGGCACCGCTCAGGTCACCCTGCCGGACCGTTTGCCGCACGAAGAGTTCCTCCCCACCGGGAGCCGGGCCAGGTATGCGTTCGAGGTTGTTTTGGGAGACGCGGTTGCTCCTGATATCGCGATCTATATCCCGAAAATGAGTCTTGCGGGCACACTGAGGCTCAACGGCAGCGATTTGGGCAACTGCGCCATCGGGGCACTGGAATCCTTGCGCTGTTTTCACCAGCCTTCTCTGGTCCGCCCTTCGACCTCCCTTTGGCAGCCGGGAACGAACCTGATCGAGGTTGAGATTTTCGCCAACGATCGGCAGATGAACGGTCTTTCTCGTGTCTATGTGGGGCCGGCGGCTGAGCTGTATCGCGATCACTACCTGCCACGCCGCTTGCTCCAGTTTGACCTGGTCAGTGGCCTGACCTGGGTATCACTGTGCCTGGCGGCCATGTCGCTCGCAGTGTTTTTTGTCCTGCGCAAGGAGCGGGTATACCTGTGGTTTTCGCTGGCCAGCACGATCAATGCGCTCAGTAACCTGAATGTGCTGAGCAGCATGCCGCTGGGTGGCATCGAGTTTTTCAGCTGGTTCGTGTTCTCTACACGCTATGTATCCCTGACGCTGGTGTGGCTGACGCTGTGCAGCGCGGTCAAAATAGATACGCCCAGGGTAACCCTGGCCTTCTGGGCCCTGGTGATCCTGGCACCGGTGGCAATCTGGCTTGGGGGCAACCAGCCATGGGTTACGGCGGCAGCCTATGTGCCGCTGGGGCTGCTGGCGCTGTTCCAAACTCTTCGCATATTCCGCCTCACCAGGACCGATCGCCGCTGGCTGCCTGTCACCATCAGCGGCATCTGTCTGCTGATCTGGTATTCCTCCTGGCTGGACTGGTTCCGCCTCAGCGGCCACGGCAGCTTTGAAGGTGTTTATGTCATGGTATATACCCTGACGACGGTGATGTTGCTGATGGGCGGGCTGCTGGTGACAGCGCTGGCATCGGCGCTGCAAACCAGCAGGCAGCTCGCCGAAGAGCTGGATGCCAAGGTGGCCGCGCGCACCGCTGATCTGGAGGCGGCCAATCAGCAATTGGTGGCTGTATCGCGGACAGACAGCCTGACCGGGCTCGCCAACCGGCGCCGCTTCGACGAGGTGCTCATCCGGGAATGGGCGCGCTGGCAGCGAACACACTCCAGACTTGCACTGTTGATGATCGATATCGACAAATTCAAGGACTATAACGATCACTACGGGCACCCGGCAGGCGACGAGTGCCTGCGTCAGGTCGCTGCCATTCTGAGTGAAAACACCCGCACGGGGGCAGACTTGCTGGCCCGCATTGGTGGCGAAGAATTTGCAGTCATTGATACCACTGGCTCGGGCCATGCCCTGGGGGAGAGACTGCGTCGGGCCGTGGCCGAGGCAAACATTCCCCACAGCCTGGCACCCAGCGGCCACCTGACGATCAGCGTGGGCTTTGCGGAGTGCAGTGAATTGAACTGCAGCGACCCGGAGCAGCTGATGACGCTTGCGGATCAGGCACTCTACAGCGCCAAGAGAGACGGGCGTAATCGGGTGGTCTCGGCCAGCTTTCCGGGCTGATCCGGCAGTCCTGTTTTACGACCGTGAGGCCGGAGTCTGCCACTGGCTGTCGGTGTAAAGCTCCAGCGGCCGGTACACCGCCTTGTAGGCCATCTTGTCACAGTTGCGGATCCAGTAACCCAGGTACAGGTATTCCAGCCCCATTTCCCGGGCCTGTGCTATCTGCCAGAGTATGGCGTAACTGCCGAGACTGCGGCGCTCCTCGGCAGGTTCAAAGAAGGTGTAGATGGCCGACAGGCCGTCGATGAGCACATCCACCACCGCAATTGCCAACAGCCGCTCCCCGGCATAGAAACGGTAGTAGCGGGTGCAATCCCAGGCGTTGTTGAGGAAGGAGTGGTACTGCTCGCGATCCGGCGGATACATGTCGCCATCGGCGTGGCGCTGTTCGATGTAATGGTAATAGAGGTCGTATGCGGCTTCATCGCGGATGTCCTCGGTGCGAACCACCCGCAAATCCGCATTGCGCGCCCAGGTCCGGCGCTGGGCGCGATTGGGCTCAAATTGGTGGACGGGAATGCGTGCGGGGACGCAGGCGTTGCAGCGGCCACAGTGGGGCCGGTAGATATGGTTGCCGCTGCGGCGGAAGCCCATGTGCGACAGGCGGCTGTAGAGCAATTGGTCTACCGCTTGACGCGGGTCGACAAAGAGCGTTGTCGCTTCCTGGTCTTTCAGGTAGCTGCAGGTATGGGGGTAGGTGGTGTACACCTTCAGGTCCCGCAGGGATGAGGTCACGGTAGCAGGTCTCCGCAGTGGGCCAGTGGAGCCCTTGGCACCTAGGCTCCTGCCAAAGTGTGGCCAAGGTCCAGGATAAAGTCCAGTCTGCGGGCAGGGGCTGCACCTGTTGTGTTCATGTCTGTGCTTGCCCGAGGGCCTGGCTGACCACAATGCGATTGCGCCCGGCACCCTTGCCTTCATACATGGCGCCGTCGGCCACCTGAATGGCCGCAGCCAAGTCTTGCCCAACGGCGGCAATGCCGAAGGTCATGGTGATGTCAATGGCACCGGCGCCGGTGCTGACCGGCTGCGCCTCAATGGCTTCCCGAACCCGCTCCATCACCTGTTCTGCGGTCGCCAGATCGGTAGCGGGGTGCAGGCACAGAAACTCTTCTCCGCCCCAGCGGAAGATGATGTCAGTCGTACGCAGCGTTGCCGTGATACGGCGCGCCACTTCAACCAGTATGTCGTCGCCAATCTGGTGCCCGTAGGTGTCGTTGATGTCCTTGAACCGGTCGATGTCCCCGATCGTGAGACTCATGGGGAGTTTATCGCGAAGGCAGCGGGCCCGGGCGTGATGGCTGATCTCCTCGAAGGCCCGGCGATTGAAGAGCTCGGTCAAGGGGTCCTTGGCAGCGAGCTCGCGAATGGTGTCAACCGCGGTTTCCAGCTCCCGATTGCGCGCATGCAGTTCCGCCTGCAAGCCAGTCCGGAAGCGATAGGCAAACGCCATCAGCGCCACAAAGACAAGAGCCGCCAGCAGCGCCGCAGCGGTTATGCCCAGCAGCAGACTGCGCCTGTCCAGCTGCTCTTGGGCGAGCAAGGCCTCAAGCTGCAGCACATCAATCGCGTCCTCGGCCTGCTGCAACGCAAAGCGGGTTTCAACCGTCTCAACCAGCTGCTCACGCTCTTGTTCGCGCAGGCTTTCACGCAAACTCAGCAGGCGCTGAAAATAAGCCGCAGCCTCTGCCGGCCGCGCCAGCTGCAAGGACAGGTCCGCCAATTTTCCCAGCACTTCAACTTCCACGGCAGGCACCGTATCCGCCGCAAGATCAAGCGCCTCGAGGTAGTATTGCAGCGCCTCTATCGGGGTGCCATTGCTCAAGGCAATATCACCCAGAATCATCACTGTTCCGGCCAGAATGCGGGCATGCCCGGTGGGCTGCAGTGTGTCCAGGGCGGCATTACAGCTGGCGAGCGCGCGCTCGGGTTCTCCGGCCTTGAGCTGGAGGTTACACATATTCGCCAGCTGATATCCTGCCTTGGTCGTGTACCGCAGGCTGTTGGCAAGCGCCAGCGCCTCCTCGTGCAAGACGATGCCCGCCGCTGGGCCCTCCAGTTCAGCCGCTGCCACTGCGACATTACCCAAGGTCGTCAGTTCAAGTTCGCGATCGCCGGCTGCCCTCGCAAGCGAGAGTGCCTGGGAAAAATACGCATGGGCACGCTCCTCATCACCCAGGAAGTTATGCACCATGCCAACAGCGTTGGTCATCCATGCAAGCTTGCCTTGGGCCTCTGTGGGCTCCAGCAGGGCATGCGCCTGCCGAAACAGTCCCATTGCCTCCACCAGCTTGCCGCCTTCAGCCGCTATTGAGCCTTTCATCCCCAGCAGTTCAGCGAAGCGCACGGGATCGTCATCGGGGTTAATCAGTGGCAGTGCCCGTGCAATATCCTCACTGCCGGCGGCGTGGGCACCCCGGTCGCGATGCAGCGATGCTCTGGCAATCAAGAGGTCGACACGTTCACCAGCGGCCATATCCTTAGCATTGTCAATCGCTGCAGTCAGCTGACTCACGGCGGCTTCGGGGTCGGTGCGAGCCAGCCTTCGGGCATCGTCAATACGCTGCTGCGAGGCGTAACTTGCCATGGCCTGCACCAGCAACAGCAACCCGATCAGGCAGCGACAGCCATCGCGCCGGACAAGCACACCAAAGCTACGCAGCACCGCATGCAAGTGGTGGAGATGTCGGAGTGGGGCAGTGTTGGGCAAAGCGTTCATATACCGGTGCCAAAGGATCGGGGGCAACAACCAGGGCCTGGGTGTTCCTGCCGTCCTGTCCCACGTGCGGACAGCACGCCGGACACAGCGCCAGGCGGCCTATGGTGACATCGTCTCAGTATCCCACAAACCATCGCCTGTCTGGCAACACGGAAAGCGCTGCTGTAATATCTCGCGCTTCCGCAGCCCCCGCACATGTTCCTGGACGCCGACGATAATGAAAGCAGCTAATATGGGAGGCCAGGCATGTCGTAAGCTGGCTGTGACGATAGTGTCTTTGGCGCTGACTCTGGCCGGCTGCACCGGCGACGATGGCGCTACCGGCCTGACGGGAGAGCCGGGCGTCAACGCTCTGCTGGTGCAAACTGCGCTGGCCGCCGGCGACGAGCGCTGCCCCAACGGCGGCACCGAAATCAGCAGCGGCACTGACAGCAACCGCAATGGCGTGCTTGACGCGGGTGAAATAGACAGTCAATCGGTCAATTGCAACGGTGCCAATGCGGAGCCGGAGACCGGGGGTAAGGCGCTGCCCTTCGCCGCCGGGTACAGATTGCCCAACATCATTCTGGTGATTGCTGATGACGTCGGAGTCGACCAGTTCAGAAGCTTCGGATTCGGCGGTGCGGACCCGGCGCCGGTGCCGACGATTGATGCCATGGCCGACGCGGGTGTGCGTTTCGCCAACACCTGGTCCATGCCCACCTGTTCCACCACCCGTGCGGCGCTGTTCTCGGGGCGCTATCCAACCCGTACCCAGGTCAATACCGCGATCGTGTCAACAGACTTTGCCAATTCGCAAATGTCCCCCTACGAGCGTTCACTGCCCAAGATCCTGGCACGCTCCGGCTACGCCAGCGCCTACATCGGCAAAATTCATGTGTCGGGCTCTGATGTCAACCCCGCCAACTATCCCCTGGGTCGGGAAACCATCGTCAAGCTGGGCTGGGATTATTTTGCCGGTTACCACGATGGCGGGCCGCGGCCAATCGACGCCGCGGCGGGCTTGACCAACATCGGGCCCTCAGCCGAACCCTACAGCTGCGGTTTTATTCCCGCGAGCAGCGAACATCCCCAGGGTGCAGATACAGGCGCCTGTTACACCGCGGATGGCGCTTGCGTGGACCTGGCTAACCAGGGGCCGAGCTCCGCCGGCAAACTGTGTCTTGATCGGGGAGGCATTCTGGACCCCAACAACAGCTGCGCCAGCACGCCGCCCGGTTATGTTGATTTCGACCGCGCCAATGCCTACTACACGGCCGACCTGATCATTAACGATGCCCTGGGTGCCAGCATCATCGCCACCCGTGATCCCCGCACCCGCAAGCATCGCACCCAGCTCGAAACGGACCTCGCCATTGACTGGATCCAGGGTCGCACCGGGCGTCAGCCCTGGATGGTGACCGTGGGCTACTCGGCAGCCCACGCACCGCTGCAGCCTGTCCCCGACGGCCTGATTCCTGGGGCAGAACCGCTGTCCTCAGGGGTCAGCTGCACCGGGGCCCGCGATATCCGCCAGCTCATGAACCAGAATCTGAGTGCGATCGACGCCGAGATCGGCCGTCTGCTGGAAACAGTGGGGGTGATGACGCGGGACGACAATGGCAGGCTGCTCTACAACCCGGACAGCAATACGGTGGTAGCGTTTGTGGGTGACAACGGCAGCCTTGGCACCACGGTCAAGGCACCCTTCATTCCCTCACGGGCCAAAGCATCGATTTACCAGGGTGGCGTTTTGGTGCCGATGATCGTGACAGGCCCCAACGTCATCGAGCCCGGCCGTCGGGTGGATGAAATGACCAATATCATCGACCTCTACCATCTCTTTGCGGTGTTGGGCGAACATCAGTTGACCGGGCCCGAGCACCTGCGGCTGGATGTCCGGCACCTGTTTCCCTACATGATCCAGGAGGATCCACTGCCCCAACGGCGCTTCAACTTTACCTACTCCGGCAGAAATCTGCAGACAGAAACGCCCGAGCCCTGTGTTCTGCCCGACCTGAACATCTGCTTGCAGCTGTTTCCGCAAGCGGCGGTGTGCAATTCTGAGGGCGGGGACTGGTACGGCGAATGGGGCGTCATCGCCGGACAGGCGTTCACTTCCTGCTGTGCGGTGAATGAGTACCTGGCCTCCACCGGGCAGACACCGGTCGACATTCTGGCGGAGACGCAGGCGGCGGTACGCAACGATACCTATAAGCTGCTGAGGTTCGAGGAACCCAATTGCGCCGGCGGCGGCACCCTTGAGCCGCGCTTTGAACTGTACCGGCTCGATGCCACAGCGGTTGCTCCCGCGGCCAACCTGGACAACTTTGCCGCTGAGGATCTGCTGGCACGGGGCGAGGGCGAACTGACGCCCGTTGCCAAAGCCAATTACGAGCAGCTGACCCTGCAATTGAACAAGGCCCTGGCGGGTGAGCCAGACTGCCCTGGCGATGGCAACATGGACTACGTGGTGGACGACGAGGATCTGAACGCCTGGGCGTTCTGGGTGGAAAAAACCGGCGGTCAGTCCAGCTGGTATGACTTCAACCTGGATGGACTCACCGATGAGGCCGACCGCCAGATCATTGCCGACAACCTGGGCGCGACCTGCATTTTGCCCGAGAATGACATACACCCGGGGGGCGATTACGACTTTTATCCCCATGATCACGCAGATCATGGGCACTGAGGTCAGGCCAGCAGGTCTTTGCCGCTGGCGGGCAGGGTCCAGATGGCCTCATCAACCGCGGCGTCAACCGCGGCAGCCAGCTCCGCTTCAAAATCCAGGCGGCTGATGTTCCGCGCGCCCATGCTGTTCATATGGGCGCTTTCCACCTGGCAGTCGATCAGCCGAAAGCCTCCGCGACGCAGAATGTGGGCCAGGGCGACCAAGGCCACCCGCGACGCGCTGGGAACCCGGGAAAACATGGATTCGCCAAAGAACACGCGGCCAATCGCGACCCCGTACAGACCACCGACCAGCTCGCCCTCCGGGTTCAACACCTCGATGGAATGGGCAATGCCGCGGCGATGCAGGGCCTGATAGGCCTGCAACATATCCTCACCGATCCAGGTGCCATCGCTGCCCCGGCGTGGGCCGGCACAGGCACGGATGACGGCGGCGAAGCGCCGGTCTACCGTCAGTTCGAGCCGGTTTTGACGCAGGGTCTTGCGCAGGGAGCGGGATACATGCAATTCATCAAGGTAGAGCACTGAACGCGGGTCCGGGGTCCACCAGAGCACCGGCTGCGGCTCCTCATACCAGGGAAAAAGGCCTCGACGATAGGCCGCCAGCAAGCGCTCTGGGGCCAGACCGCCGCCGGCGGCCAGCAGCCCATTGGGGTAGTCCAGGGCGAGGGAGCTGAGTGGAAAATCCTGCCCCGGGGCCAGACGGACAATGCCGGCCACGGTTTACGCCAGGTTATCGAGGTACTTTTCCGCGTCCAGCGCCGCCATGCAGCCGAAGCCTGCCGAGGTAATGGCCTGGCGATAGATGTGGTCACCTACGTCGCCCGCGGCAAATACGCCGGCCACGCTGGTCGCCGTGGCGTTGCCTTCGGTGCCGCTGTGAATGGTGATGTAACCGTCTTTCATGGCCAGCTGGCCCTGGAACATGTCGGTGTTGGGCTTGTGGCCGATGGCGATAAAGACCCCGGCAAGGTCGATATCGATGGCGTCGCCCCCGTCCGCAGGCTTGACCCGCATGCCGGTGACGCCGCTGGTATCACCGAGCACCTCGTCCAGGGTATGGTTCCAGAGAATCCGCACCTTGCCTTCCTGCTCGCGCTTGAACAGGCGGTCCTGCAGCACCTTTTCCGCCCGCAGACTGTCGCGGCGATGCACCAGGGTTACTTCGGACGCGATATTGGCAAGATACAGCGCTTCCTCCACGGCGGTATTGCCGCCGCCGATGACCGCTACCTTCTGGTTGCGGTAGAAGAAACCGTCGCAGGTGGCGCAGGCGCTGACGCCCTTGCCCATGAACGCTTCCTCGCTGGGCAGGCCGAGATACTGGGCGGAGGCACCGGTAGCGATGATCAGCGCATCGCAGCTGTAGCGATGGCTGCCGGTCAGCTGAAAGGGCCGCTGGGAGAGATCCACCGCGTCGATATGGTCAAACACGATCGCGGTCTCAAAGCGCTCCACATGGGCCTGCATCTGCTGCATCAGCTCCGGCCCCTGCAACTCGGCATGGCCGCCGGGCCAGTTTTCGACTTCAGTGGTTGTGGTGAGCTGTCCGCCCTGTTGCATGCCCGTGATCACTACCGGTTTCAGATTGGCCCGCGCGGCATAGACCGCCGCGGTATAGCCCGCAGGGCCTGAGCCAAGAATGATCAGGGTATGGTGCTGGACATCGCTCATTATGGTCATTTCCCGGTTGCTGGTGTTAAATGGGGCGCTGTTGCTGGCCCGTCAGGCCGCTGTCCCAGGGGCGTGATAGGGGCAAGCTATGGTAATGTAAACCCGGCGCGCCGGCAAAGGCGAGTCCGTTTCTAAATATCCTTTATAAGCTTTTGAATATCATCATAAAATAGGTCACAATTGCCGAAGTAATCTGCACGGTGGTGGCTTTTCACCCGCGTGTACAAGGGGATAACAAGGCGTGCCGGAAAAAACCCGCAAGGAGACTGTACTGGGCCCACGACTGCGCGAGGGGGCATTCATCGCCGTCACCGCTGTCTGCCTGTACCTGTTGCTCGCGCTGACCACCTACAGCCCCCAGGATCCGGGCTGGTCTGCAACCGGCGCAGGCAGCCGCATTGCCAATGCCGGCGGCCCTACTGGAGCCTGGGTTGCTGACGTCGCCTTCTCCCTGGTGGGGTACGCCGCCTATCTGTTCCCGCTGCTGCTGGCCTATCGGGCCTTCATCATCCTGCGCGAGCGCCACAGCAACAAGACCTTTGACTGGGTGCCCTTCAGCATCCGTGGCCTTGGGCTGGTACTGGTCATGATCGCCGGCACTGCGCTGGCAGCCATGAACGACAGCGGCACCTCCGGCCTGCCGCAGGGCGCAGGGGGCATCCTTGGCCAGGCTATTGGCGATGGTTTTACCGCCGCCTTCAGCGCCGTCGGGAGCCGACTGATCCTGCTCGCGGTATTCCTGTTCGGCATGACCATTTTTACTGATCTGAGCTGGCTCAAGCTGGCGGAGCGGCTCGGGCGCTGGAGCCTGAGTACCTGCGGGCGACTGCAGCGCTGGTCCATCGCCACCTTCGACCGGATTCGGGACCGGCGCGAGCGGGAAAAGGCGCTGGAGGCGCGCAAGGCGGTGATCGAGGAGCACGTGGAGCGGGGCAAGCAGCGCAAGCCGCCCAAGATCAAACCCTTCACCCCCAAGGCCGACAAGAGCGAGCGGGTGGAAAAGGAAAAGCAGCAGGTCTTGTTCGACGCCCCGGTCACCGGCGAGCTGCCCGCGCTGGGTCTGCTTGATGCCCAGATCAAGGATCCCAACAAGGGCTTTTCCGAAGAAGCGCTCTCAGGCATGTCGCGGCTGCTGGAATTGAAGCTGGCGGACTTCGGTATTGCCGCCGAGGTCGTCGCCGTCTATCCCGGCCCGGTGATTACGCGCTTCGAGATACAGCCCGCCGCAGGCGTCAAGGTGTCGCGGATCTCCAACCTGGCCAAGGACCTGGCGCGCTCGCTGGCGGTGATCAGCGTGCGGGTGGTCGAGGTCATTCCGGGAAAATCGGTGGTTGGCATTGAAATTCCCAATGAAGACCGGGAGATCGTCAACTTCCGCGAGGTGCTGTCATCGCGCGCTTTCGATCACTCCAAGTCGCCCCTGACCCTGGCCCTGGGTCACGATATCTCCGGCGAGCCGGTGGTGGCAGATCTGGCCAAGATGCCGCACCTGCTGGTGGCGGGGACCACCGGCTCGGGCAAATCCGTGGGCGTCAACGCCATGCTGCTGAGTCTGCTGTACAAGTCCACCCCGGCGGAAGTGCGGCTGATGATGGTGGACCCGAAAATGCTGGAACTGTCCGTCTACGACGGCATCCCGCACCTGCTGACCCCGGTCATCACCGACATGAAAGACGCCGCCAACGGCCTGCGCTGGTGCGTGGCGGAAATGGAGCGCCGCTACAAGCTGATGGCGCACCTGGGGGTGCGCAACCTGGCGGGCTACAACCGCAAGATTGCCGACGCCATCAAGGAAGGCAAACCGATCGTCGACCCGACCTGGAAACCGGAGCCCATCTTCGCCGCCCCCGATGAAGAACAGCTGCCGCCGCCGCTGGAACACCTCCCCTCCATTGTTGTTGTGATTGACGAGTTTGCCGACA
>JBLRXF010000075.1:0-10762 GCA_047920875.1 Haliea sp.
CAGAAAGGGTGCGCGGCGGCCGAGATAATCCCGGCTGATGTGGCCCACAAGATAGTCCGCTGCATAGGCCTCCCGCAGCATCAGGCAATCGTGGTCATTAAGCCTTAACCTGTCGATTGTGGACGCCACCCTCTGTGTGATCTCAGGCGACAGGCCCGGTGTTGCGACCACCTGGTAGCCTGTCAGTTCAAGCTGAAACCAGTCGTCTTCAACTTCGAAGGGGTCCAGCACATCCTGGTAGGCATTCTTGCGGCTGTTCATTTTCGAGCAGGCCAGACGATAATTGGACCACTCATATACCGTGCGCCACTCCACCGACTTGGGGAGCATGTGGTCAACGCTTCCAGCACCGGTGACCGGTTCGATGTAAAAGCTCATATAGGCACAGATCCGGCCATAGGCGGTCATCATGTCGTCTATGGCACGCGTCCAGTAGGACGGGAATTTGTCTGCGGGTATGGCATCCCGCGTCTGGGCAACAGGCTGCCTTGGACGACCAGGCCGGACCGGCAGATTGACCTCGCCGGCCAGCTCAGCAACGGCGCGCAGGCCAGGTTGCCGTATCCGTTCATCAAAATCATGTGGTTCCGGGGTGCACTCGACTCGAATCATGCCACCCCCAGCAGTCGATCTCTGAACTGGCCCCAACGAATCCAGAAGGGATCCACATCGCTCAGGCTGGCACGCAATTTGTCGTCAATCTTCTCCAGCGTGAACTGCTGATCCGGCGTTAGTGGCGAACCCTGCTGGGCGAGGTCACGCAACAATGCGCGCGCCTCCTGACGCGCCTCCTCGGCAGCCACGGAGCCCGGATCCTTTAAATCGAACACATCAGATACGAGCCAGGCGTTTACATCCCCCTTTCGGGACCAAGCATGCTGCGCAGCACTGACTTCGCCATTGCGGAAATCGAAATCCCAGATGCAGTCGGTAGTGGTGTCGAATATGGGTTCAACCGACGCCAGAACCAGAGGTGAATGCGTGGCTGCCAGCAACTGCACCGGCACATCGCGGGTGCCCGTCAGGGCGTTCATAACATTGAGCAGAGCCGGCACAATCCGCCGCTGCCATTGTGGATGCAGGTGGCACTCGATCTCATCAATCAAAAAAACGATTTCCCGTGCGGGCGGCACCCGAAAGCGTTCGTGGGCCAGCTGATGTTCGCGCCACGTCCAGACCAGGAGATAAGCCAGTGCGGCGATTCGGCGCATACCCGCTGAAGCATGCGGCAAAGGCACGTCCTGACCATAGGGCATGCGCAGGGACGGGTAGTCCTTGACGCTGTCGCCGATGCGAACAGGATTTCCCGGAAAAATCTTCTCAACCCCCGAGGGCGAAAGTGCGTCAAGCACCTTGACCAAGTCATCAAATGCCGACTTGCCGCCTTCCTGCCACAAAACCCAGTCATTGATCAGGCCATTGCACAGCTGAGTCTTCCCATCCTCCGCCACCAGGCCATGCCACACCTGATCGGCCGTAAAATCAAAACTCCGCGGCCTACTGCCTGCCGCACTCTCGCTCCTGTCGTCCTTCCAGTAATTCCGCGCTGGGTCCCAGACCGAAAAGCTGCCATCCACACCCGCATAAATGACCACTCCGGGAATCGCAGGCCGACTCTGCTTGACCGACCACTGCTGCGACTCATGGTTGAACTGGCTCTCCCAGTCGAAATCCTTTGTGCTGCCGGTATAGCTGAAGGTAATAGTGGATCGCTCCGCCTCCGCTCTGGGCATCGCCACCACGCCACGCGCCCAGGTGCGCGTCAGCGCCCACCAGGCAATATCCAGCATGAAGCTCTTGCCCAGACCATTGTCCCCGGTGAGAAAATTGAGACGTGGTTTGAAATCAAGCTCCAGGCGGTCTGCAGGGCCGACGCCCTTTAACGACAATGTATTCAACATGATTCGCTACCCTTGCCCTTATTGACCGAATCAGCCCGTTAAAGGCACTCGGCGCATTAAAACAGTACTATCACCTGCATGTAACTTGTCAACGTGTAGCAGCGACATCTTACTCAGCACGGGTCGTCACCTTCGGGACTACCACCTCCCAGCGGGGTGCCCTGTATCGGTCGCGGTAGGCCTCCTCTGAGTCGTCCGCATAACGCACCACAATAGCAGCCACTGTACCTTCTTCCACTGCCCCATTGAACTGGAAGGACGCCGCAGCTCTACCCACCACATTACCCTGCGCATCCAGGAACACATGGCGCCCATCCTCCACCTGCCAGGTCAGCACGCTACCTGGCGCGAGACGAGCAATGTTCTGGTGGATGCCGACACCGCGCTGCCGCCCGGGATAGCCAATATCAATCTCGCTCAGTGCGAGCGTCAGATATTGCTTGCGCAACGCGGGATCGACATCACCCTGCCACGGGGTACTGGCCGTTGCCGGCTTCAGGCTCGGACTGAAGGGGTTGCCGCCGGCAAATTCGCACAGGGTAAGGGTTTCGGCCGCGCGGGTCATGCCTACGTAGTACAGCCGCCGCTCATCTTCCATTGACCGGGCATCCTTGCTCCAGCCGCTGTCCAGCACCACCACATGAGCGAATTCCAGCCCCTTGGCGGAGTACACCGTGCCCAGATACAACCCTTCCGCCGACTTTTGCCGAATATCGCGGAAGTAATCATAGAACCAGTCCACCTGCGCTGGTCCCTTCAGGGTCGCCTCACCAAACTCCAGCTGGTACTGCTCGATTGCGTCGCCGAGTAGCTGTCGCCAATCATCGGCCACGACCAGATCGCCCAGCAGGCCGCGCAGACCCTCCGCCCCTGTCGCCACTTCCAAATTGAACAGGGCATCGACGAAGCGCACAAAGTCTCGATGCCTCGTCAGGGCGGGAGCTCGCCCCTTGTCCGCCGCCAGATAGTAGGGAACCGCGTGCTGCTCGCACCAGGCCTGCACGGGCGCAAGATACTTGTGGCTACGCGACAAAATGGCACAGCCCGACCAGTCAGGCGCGTCGGCATCAAGCAAGGCCTGTAAACGGGCCAGAGCAGCCTGAGCCTGCAGGTTCCCCTCGGCACTGTCGGTACACGGGAGCAGCAAGCGGAGCACCTGCCCCCGGGCGACACCATCGGCAGATTCCCAGCGCCCCCCGGCAGGACTGTCGCGCCGCACGGCATCGACGCTGATGGGGTGTCCCTGCTTCAACCGGCCAGCATTCTGCGCGATCAGCAGATTGGCTGCCTCAATGATGTGCCGGCTGGAGCGATAGTTCTCAACCAGGTAGTCAATATCCGCCTGATAATCCTCCCGGAACCGCTCGATGTAGCGATTACTGGTATGACGCCAGGCATAGATGTTCTGGTCGTCGTCGCCCACCGCAAGGATGCACAGCTGCTGCTCGGGATCCACATGACGCCCAGCCAGGGCGCTGACCAGACGATACTGCAGTTCGTCGATATCCTGGTATTCATCAACCAGAATGTATTGGTAGCCCCCTAAAAGCTGGTCGCGCAGCTCGTCGTCATTACTGGCAACGGCAGCACCTTCCAGAAGATCAACGGCCTGGGCCAGGATTGCCTGCAGGCGCTGCTCGTCAATACTCTCGTTGCGCTGAAAGCGAACTCCGGTCATGCGCATGGCCAGGCTGTGGTAGGTCAATACGGTCACGCCATAGGCATCCTGACCCACCAGAGCCTGCAGGCGCTTGCGCACCTCATTGGCGGCGTGGCGGTTGAAGGTCAGTGCCACGATGGCCCGTGCGGGTACCCGCTTCACCCGCAACAAATAGGCAATGCGGTGAACAATGACCCGGGTTTTACCAGAACCGGGCCCGGCCAGAATCAGGCGGTTGTGATCAGCGTCGTCGGCAACGGCTGTACGCTGAGAGGGACTCAGTGGGCCCACGATGGCCTGCCAAGACTCCTCACTGGTTGCCCTGCCCAGTATCTTTTGCTTGCCCCGGAAGTAGCGACCCAGAAAATCTTCCTTGCTCAGGCTGAAGTAGTCCATCACCAGACGCAGAGCATCTGCCATGGCCGCCCGGCCAACCTCGGCGTATTCGCGCATCACATGCACCTGAATGATGCGTTCCTGATAATGCTCTTCCAGACGGCTGAAATCGCGCTTGAGGTAGCGCCCTGTCTTGCCTTCGTTGACCTCAATGGTCATGGCCCGGCGCATCACCGTCATGCCATGATTGAGCGCTACTACGCCCTGCTGGTGCAGATAGAGCAAGACATGCTCCACTGCCCGGCGACGCTCTGCCGACGGAATAATGGCACGCAATGTCAGGTCACCATCAATCTGCGCTTCCAGCTCGCCAAAGCTGGTCTCCACCATGGCATCTTTGCTGCGCAGCTCTGAGGGCAATTTCTCCACCAGGAAGGGCACCAGCACCGCGGCCACGTCGCGCCGGCGCTCACCCAAACCTTCCAGCTGCGTCCAGCGATAGCCATTCAAGACGCGCAGCTTGAGGTAATCGCGATCGATGGGGCGCAGCTCAAAGCTGCTGCGCTGACCGGTATCATTGGATCGATCCCGGGACAAACTCTTCAAGAGTCTGAGTACATCGGCGGGCAGCAGGCTCTCCTGGTCCAGGCGCTCCTTGAGGGTCGACGTCAGGGTGCTGACGCACAGATCCTGCCACTCGCCATTGAAAGCGTCGGGGGCAGCCTCAGCCAGTGCTTCGAACAGGGCCTTCTCCAATTCCGCTGTTTTCAGCAAGCGCTGTCCCGCGGAGTCGGCGACGCCGTGGCGTAGGTAGAGGGTCAGCTGGGTATCATTGACCAGCAGGCCGAGTTCCTCCAGCTGCCGCAGGGCATGTACTACCTCATCCTGGGCCTTGTCAGTGAGCTGCATCAATTCGTCAGTGCTGACCCGCTTGTCTGGCCCGGCCGCGCGCAAGTATCCCAGAATGGCCTCGTACTCCTGACGCTTGCGCCGGGGTAGCTTGGCGCCATCCAGAATTTGTGCCGCCTCTTCCTTGCTGGAGCCAAGCCTGGCGGGAAAAATCCGCGTGACGTTTGCCTCGCGCTTCAAGTATTCGCCCCGCTCCAGCCAGGATATGGCTGTGGCGACCTTGGTTTCGGCATCACGTTCGCCAACCTCGAAGCTGGTGTCGACGCTGTCGTCCCGCAGTATTTCCCCTGCGGTAATAATCAATGGGTGCCCTTTGCGACGCGAACTCTCGCGACGCAGCTTGCGCAGAATCTGCTGAATGTCGCGCAGGGTAAGTCGTGACCGCTCGGTCAGGCCAAACTGGTTTTCAATGTCATTGGGGTCATATAAGAGAACACAGCGGGCATCCTGCTGATCCCGCCCTGCACGCCCGGCTTCCTGCAGGTAGTTCTCCAGGGAGCCGGGAATTTCCGCATGCACCACCAGGCGGATATCGGCCTTGTCCACGCCCATGCCAAAGGCGTTGGTGGCCACGATCACCCTCAGGGCGCCAGCCTTGAAGGCGTTCTGAATATCCTTCTTCTCATTCGGCTCAAGGCCGGCATGATAATGCGCGCAGGGCCAGCCCTGCTGTGCAACAAAGGCCGCCAGCTCTTCCGACTTGCGCCGACTGGCGACGAAGATCACCGCCCCACCCTCACCTTCATCCTCGACACTGCCAAGCTCTTCACCCAGAAGCTCCAGTGTGCGTCCCCATTTTTCATCGCGGGTGCAGGGCAGCACATCAAAGTGAAGATTGTCTCGCTCCGGGCTGCCAATAAATGTCCGGAAAACCAAGTCCAGGTGCTCGCGAAAATGTGCCTGGATGTCCTCCAGCACATCCGGCTTGGCGGTGGCGGTAAAACAGCCGATGGGCGCCAGCTCATCGTTGCCAGTGAACTCGCGGATGAAACGGGCTGCATAGAGATAGTCGGGACGAAAGTCATTACCCCACTTGGAAAGGCAGTGGGCCTCGTCAAAAATCCAGGCGCCTATACGACGCTGGGCGATGGCCTTGCGAAAGCCCTGGTTGCGGAATTGCTCGGGGGACACCAGCAGAATGCCGATATCGCCCATTTGCAGCCTTTCCAGCACATCCGCCCGCTCCGGCAGGGACAGCAGACCATTCAGGGCCGCGGCACACTCGATATTGAAATCCAGCAAACCATCCACCTGGTCCTTCATCAGGGACTGCAATGGCGATATGATGATGGTCAGGCTGCCGTTGCGGTGGTAGCGATTAAGGGCCGGCAACTGATAGCAGAGGGACTTGCCGCCGCCAGTCGGCAATACTGCAAGAACATTCTCGTCGCGCATGCCGGCCAGGACGGTGTCACGCTGCAAGCTCTGATCGTCCTCCTTTGACTCATAGCGAAAGTCATCAAAGCCGTAGTAGCGCTGCAGCTCCTTGCGTGGATCGTGGGTGGTCTGACAATACTGACACTCTGCCGAGCCGCAGGGAATGTCGCGCAGTTCCCGCAGCAACCGGCCGGTTCCGGGGAACTGGTGGTACACCCAGGGCGCCAACACAGAATTGCCCCCGGAGACCCGCAACCAGGCCAGTGCATAGGCCAATGGCCAATGGTTCTCTGGCTGGTAAAGCTCGATTTCGAGCAACTGCGCCAGACGCGTGCGGCATACCTTCAGGTCGCGACCCAGCGCAGTGTCAGATTCCTTCAGAAGCTCGGGAATGATCGGTGCGATCTCGCCGAGGGACAGCGGCGGGTGGCCACTGACGGCAGCGAGGAAAGCGCCCGTGCCGCTGCACGTGTCGGCACCAATCAGAGCCTGATAACACAAGAACTCCTGCCGACGGTGGTCAGCCAGTTTCCGGAAGGCTTCAGCCTGGTCGGCGAACAGTGTCCAGCTTGCTCGGCAATCCGCCAGGGGCGAGTTCAGGCTATCGCGTACCAGCTTGTAGCCCTTGATCAGTCGATGGTAGGGGTTCTGCGGAAAGGCCAGAGGTGACAGCTGCAGGGTATCAATGACCGGGAGTTGCAGCAGCGCGAGGCTGGCATCGTGCTGGGCAATGATGGGCAGGTCGTGGGCCAGGATATTGTGCCCGAGCAGGCAATCAGCCCCCTCGGCCATACGGTCGAGGCTGCGCAAGGCCTGATCCAGGGGCGAGGCTCTGTTGATCTTCAGCTCAAGCTCCTCACCCCCGCCCGAACGCAAGGCGCCCAGCATGTGAATGGGCACAGGAGCCTGATCCGCGCCGGTGTGAGCGGTCTCCAGGTCCAGAACCAGCGCTGAGGCGGGATAGGCTTCCATCTCAGGGTCAGGGGCTGTCACAGGGCCTGGTAATAGTCACGTATCTTCCGCGCCATCAGCTTGCGGCGCGCCTCGAGAAACTGCTGATAATTTTCCGCCGTGACCTCATTGATGAAGGCAGGAATCGCGTTCTCGGCCAGGTTTGCCTCAAGGTCCGTCTGCTGGGTGATTTCACCGATTCTGAGATCCCCTGTGTCGACCTGGCGCGCCAGCCACTGCATGTACTCCCTGGGCGGGTGGTCCTTGATGGCGATATTGATGGCGGTTTCGGTCAGGGCAAAGTTGGCCACCTGGTTGTAGTCGCCCTGTTTGGGGTAGCCATTCTTGACCAGGTGGTTCTTCGGCACGATATGGTGCATGTCACCGTGCCCCTCGATCATCTGGGTGACATTGATAGACTTGGACAGAAAGCCGCGCGCGCCCTTACTCACCAGCGCCGCCAGGAAGATCTGAAACGCCGGGCTGCGCTTGCTGGGCGACACCAGCTCCTGCGGCAGCGCGACCTCCCAAAACCCTTCGCCCAGTTCCGATGTCTCAATAAGCCGCAGGTACTCGGCTGCACCCTGCTCCTCGATACGTCGAAGGTCGGTTTCCCAGGTTGACTCGAAACTGCCCACGGCACGGCCGGTGAGCAAAGTCATGACAAACCAGCGCTTGACGATCTGGTTCCGCTGCCCTTCAGCCAGCGCCTGATTGTTACGCAGCCGCAGATAGAGAGCATAGGCAAAGTTCAGCGCGTTCTTCGAGCCGATCATGCTGGAATCGATAAAACCAGCTGACTTGATCATCATCACAAAGCGCTTGAAATGGGTCTTGCTGACCAACTGATCGAGGGCCTGGCCAAAGCGGGCGTAGGCGTCGGGTATGCGATTCTCGTCTATCCTGCGGGTCTCGGGATCCAGACCGGCCAACTCGCTGACAATGGCACCAGCCTTGCCACGGCTGAAGCCGACCAAGCCGGCTATGCGGATAACATCGGTATACTCAGGCTGAAACAGCTCGTCGGATTCGCTCTGCAGCCATTGAATCTTGACCAGATGACCCGAAGCCGCAAACTCCTTGTCGTTCTCGCGGATGTCTTCAAAGGCATGACCGGATACTGCCAGGTGGCAGAAGTAGTCAATCAGCTTGCGCAGGTTGCGACCCTCGTCACCATAGGTGGCGATCTTGCTCATCACAAAGTCCGCGCTGGACAGCGGCACACCCTTGGCGTTGATGCGCACGAAGATCTCGGCCACGGTATCCACATCCAGGTTATCGGCCAGAGAAATCACACCAACCTGGGCATGTTGGATACCTGCCAGCCGGGTCACCGCAGCTTCAACCTGCCCCTCATCGGCATCGGGATTCCTGTCGCAATAGTGCTTCAAGAAGGTCAGCTGGCCGACACCCGAGAAGAACTCACTGATGTCGTGAATCCACTGACTACTGTTGCTGATGGCCGGGGTGCGCGTTGCGAACTCCTCGGTCAGGGGATTGAATGAAATGACGATGCGCTTTTTCTCATAGCGCGTGCCCACCACCGACTGGCCGGCAATCGCGGCTCGCAGCGCGGTTACCCGCTGCTGACCGTCGATGAGTATCTGCTGATGCGCCGCCACCTGGCCACCTTTCAGCTTGGCACCTACCGACTGCCAGGTAATCAGATAGCCAACGGGGTAACCGTGGTACAGGGAGTCCATCAGATCCCGAACCTGGGAGGTCTTCCAGACAAACGGACGCTGCAGCTCGGGTATTGCGATCTTGTCGCTGCGCACATCAGCCAGTATCTGGCTGACGGCGGTTTGTTTCACTTCATACTTGGCCATGATGGTCCCTTATCTGCCGACGTGCTGTTACATGGACGCTTGCCTGCCTAGCTTATTGCTGTTTTTCACCGATCACCGCTTTCACCTCAGCCAGCAAGTCGCCAAACTTGCCGTAATTCACCTTCACCCCATCATCCAGATCCAGGCTGATGCGCTGGTCAGCGTAATGGCGGAGCTTTTCGTCGAATTCGGCGAGTTCGGTCTGTTGCTTGTGCAGGGTGGACAGTTGTTTTTCCAGGCGCTTGGTTTCGGCGGCGGAGGTGCTGGCGTCCCGATCCTGTTCGAGCCTTTCGGCGTAGCTGTTGAGCTTGGTGCTGAGGGGGATGACGTATTCGGTGCGCATGCGGGCCAGGGTGCCTTCGTTATAACGGTGCAGGTAGACCAGGCATTGGAAGGCTTTCTGTTTGCCGCTGCTGAAAAGCCAGTAGATCGGCCGTTTCTTGTACGACTGTAGATGGTTCTTGAAGAAACTGTCGCACAGATAGCGGCGAATCGTATCTCTGCTGGATTCCCCTAGCTTGGGTGCCAGGTTATCGGCCAGGAATTCGAGATTGTCCTCCAAGTGGCTCTCGTCCCAGGCGACTGAGATAAATTCCACTAACCGGTGCACGGCATCATCGGCAAACCAGTCGGTGTCGGTGAGCGGGATGATGCCGTCGTCATCTGCTGGGAAGGTGGTGTACTGGCTGGGGTCGAAGTCCTCGTTGCCGCTGTGGGCGTAGATGAGGCCCGGCGCGTCCAGGCTGTAGCGACCCATCATGCAGCCGATGGCGTAGGAGACCAGCTCCTCCATAGTGTCCTGGCGGAAGCGGGTCCACTGCTCATCGATGGTGAGCTTGTCGCCGTAGCGGTAGGCGGGATTCACCGTGAGGGTGATCTGCGCGATGGGGACGTCGGGGGTGAGCTCTTCGCCCAAGCCGTAGGCGTCAATGAAGAGACGGTTGTTCTCCTCTTCGAGGCGCTTCATCTCGGCGATGGTGTCGCGGTTCTGGGTGATCCAGGCTGTGTAACTGGATTCGATAGTTGGATAGGACAGAGATTCTTCGCAGAGCAGAGGAAATTTGCGATACTCCACTGATTTCTCAGATGAACAATAGTCAAGCTTGGAGAGCTCTAAACATCGACCAACAATATTTACTGCTGTTTGGCCTGGAAGAAATGCGACAGGCAAGTCCCGCACGTTCTTAATTTGAAGCGCAAGTGTTGGATTCATGAGAGCCGTAAGACACTTAGATACTTTCGAGTTAAGAAACCCCAATACAGAGTTGATCTGCTCTGGGTCTTTAAGGAATACGGAAGACCCAGTCATGTCGAATGTTGCATCGACCGGCAGGTAACGGAAACTCTGATCCCAAGTGATGAGAGTCCAAGTAATTCCAGGTTCAAACCAGAGATATTCTGGAATGATTCTACAACTGGAACTCTGCCGATAATGCTGTCTTGCTGTCTGACTCCAGTCGATGACACATTCTAAGTTCCCAAACCATTTCCGATAGTCACCTCCTTTCGCATACGTCAACCATTTCTGATTCCTACCGATGTCTTGCGAACGGACTTCCCACCCAAGCCTTACATACTTGTCGTTGTCAGCAGTTTTGTTCTGCCCCTCAGATACTGTGATCTCCTTTAATGACGGATTGGAGAATGCAACCCTCATGTTATCGCTGGCCGAATACGCTATCGGACTACCGGGAATCTTCCGAAAGTCCTCCGACGAAACCTGAAAAAAATTTGCCGAATTTCGTTCAAGAAACACTTTCTCCTTGTCTGCAGATGGGGGCGCACTATTCAGATCAGAG
>JBLRXF010000076.1:0-10719 GCA_047920875.1 Haliea sp.
GGAAGGACAGCATGTATGAAGAGACGAACGGCCAGCGTGCCCAGGCAGGCCAGCCGCAGCCGGCGATAGCCGCTGCCGGCGGGCTGCTGCTACTCTATGCCCTCTGGAGCCGCTCCTGGCAGAGTGCGATCGCCGGCCCCCTCGGGGGCGCGCTGCTCTACTTTGGCGCCAGCGGGCGCAACCCCCTGATCACGATGCGCACGGGGGGCGCCCTGCACGACGCGGGCGTGACCATCCACCGCGCCGTGACCATTGGCCGCGAGCCGGACGAGGTTTACGACTTCTGGCGGCGGCTTGAGAACCTACCCCGTTTTATGGAGCAGCTGGACTCGGTTGAGGATCTCGGCGACGGGCTCTCGCGCTGGCAGGCGCGCACGCTGGGAGGCATTCCGGTCACCTGGGAAGCACGGCTGACCGGGGATGAGCCGGGCCGGCGTCTGGCCTGGGAGACGCTGCCGGGCGCCAACGTGCGCCACGAGGGCAGCGTGACCTTTGCGCTGCACCTCTGCGCAGGCGCAGTTGCTGGCTGAGCGGCTGGATACACTGACTGCGCGCTGGCGCAGCTACCTGCCGGCGCCCGACCATGCGCTGTCTCTGGGCCTGACCCAGGTGGACCCGCAGCCGGTCATGAGCGTGGCAGACAGCCAACGGGTGTTGGCAGTCCTGGCCGCCTTTCCCCACGGCGCCCAAGCCTACAGCCTGGCGCAGCCTGCGGACCTGGTCGACCTGAGTATCAATCTGGCGCGGCTGCAGCTGCGCGATGGTGCCCTTGAACTCGAGGCGAGCTACCGCTTCTTCAATGCCGAGCAGGCGCTGCCCCTGCGCACCGGGGTGGAATCCCTGGCCAGGCTCGCCGGTCTGGAGATCCGGCGCATAGACGGTTACCCCGGCTGGCAGCCCGATTTCGCCAGCCCCCTGCTGGCCCGGGCCAAGGCCCTGCACCAGCGCCTGTTCGGCAGTGAGCCTGCGGTCAAGGCTATCCACGCCGGACTCGAGTGCGGGATTCTCAAGAGCAAGAAACCGGATACGGATATTCTCTCCTTTGGCCCCACCATTCGCGGGGCCCACTCGCCGACCGAGCGGCTGCGCATCGACACCGTGCCACCGTTTTGGCATTACCTTACCGCCCTGCTGGCGGAACTCTGACAACTTCCCAGGACAGACACCATGCTGGATATATTGCCCCAGGTTCCCGAAGACTCCATTCTCGGCCTGGCCGCCGCCTGCCGCGCGGATCCCAACCCGCACAAGGTCGACCTCACCGTTGGCATCTACATGAACGAGGAGGGCGTGTGTCCGGTGTTCGAGGCTGTGCGCCTGGCCCAGGAGGCTCTGGTCAAAGCGGAAACCACCAAGGCCTATATGCCACCTGCGGGCGACCCGGTGTTCAACCACGGCATGCAGCGGCTGGTGCTGGGGGAGGATAGCCCCGCCCTGGCCACGGGCCGGGTCAGCAGTATTCAGACCCCGGGCGGCTGCGGAGCCCTGCGCATCGGCGCTGAAATTATCAACGCGGCGGCGCCGGGTGCGCGGGTATGGGTGTCGGACCCGACCTGGCCGGTGCATATACCGCTGCTGGGCAGCGTGGGCTTGAAGTTCGAGACCTATCGCTACTACGAGCCCAGCAGTCACGGTGTCAATTTCGACGCCATGGTGGATGATCTCAAGCGCGCGCAGCAGGGCGATGTGGTGCTTCTCCACGGTTGCTGCCACAACCCCTGCGGGGCTGACCTGACGCTGGAACAGTGGGGTGTGATCGCGGATATGGCGGCGCATCAGGGCTTCCTGCCCTTCGTTGATGTTGCCTATCAGGGCCTGGGTGACGGGCTGGAGGAGGACGCCGCCGGCCTGCGCGTTCTGGTGCAGCGCCTGCCGGAGGTGATCATTGCCGCCTCTTGCTCCAAGAATATGGGTCTGTATCGTGAGCGCACCGGAGCGACCATTTTCGTCTCGGCAAATCCGGCCAGCGCCCTCGCCCTGCGCAGCCAGGCCCAGGTCGCGGCGCGACGGATCTACTCCATGCCTCCGGCCCACGGCGCCCTGCTGGCTGCACGGGTGCTTGCGGATGACGAGCTCAACGCGAACTGGCAGGACGAACTGCAGGCCATGTGCTGGCGCATCAACGGCCTGCGCACCAGTCTGGTCAGCAAGCTCGAGCAGTGTACGGATCGGGACTTCAGCTTTATCGAGAGAGAGAAGGGGATGTTCTCGTTTCTGGGCCTCAGCCGGGAGCAGGCCATTGCCCTGCGCGAGGACCACAGCGTCTACATGCTGGAGTCATCGCGCATTAACGTTGCCGGGGTCAACGGCGCCAATATCGATTACCTCGCCGAAGCGGTGGGCAAGGTACTTCTCAGCCACTGATCGTGCCCGAAATATAAAGGGTCAGGTCCATTTTAAAAGCGAATTTAAAGGGTCAGGTCCATTTTAAATGGGGTCAGGTCCACGATAGCTAAAGTGGACCTGACCCCCTTTTCACCATTTCCGCATCAGCCCTCGAGTTCGGTCCAGCGTTCAATTGCTTCTTCAAGCGCGCCTTCTATGGTCACCAGTTCCGCCAATACCTTGTCCACGGTGGCCCGATCCTGCTGATAGAAGGATGGGTCGGCGATCCGCGCCTGCAAGTCTGCCTGCTGCTGTTCCAGGGCCTCGATTTTTCCCGGCAAAGCCTCCAGTTCGCGCTGTTCCTTGTAGGACAGTTTGCGCCGGGCGGGAGCGGCCGGGGTTGTCGCGATGGCCGCAGCGGGTGCGGGTTCGGGCTTGCTGGCGGGCATCTCCCGGCCGCGGCTGCCGGGGTCGGCAAGCCTGCCGCCGCGGGCTTCCCAGTCGCTGTAACCGCCCGCCTGTTCCTCCACCGTGCCATCGCCGCGCAGGATCAGCAGCTGGGTGACGACGTGGTCCATGAAGTCGCGGTCGTGGCTGACCAGGATCACGGTGCCGTCGAAGGACAGCAGGATATCCTCCAGCAGCTCCAGGGTTTCCACGTCGAGGTCGTTGGTGGGCTCGTCCAGCACCAGCAGGTTGGCGGGCTTGCTGAACAGGCGCGCCAGAATCGCGCGGTTCTGCTCGCCGCCGGAGAGGGCCTTGACCGGAGTGCGCACCCGCTCCGGGCTGAACAGGAAGTCACCCAGGTAGGAGATGGCATGGCGGCGCTTGCCGTTGATCTCGATAAAATCCTGGCCGCCGCAGATATTGTCGATCAGGTTCATCTCCGGCTCCAGCTTGCCCCGGAGCTGGTCCGAGTAGGCGATCTCTAGCTTGGTGCCCAGCTTGATCTCGCCGCTGTCCGGCGCCAGCTGTCCCAGAATCAATTTCACCAGGGTGGATTTGCCGGCGCCGTTGGCGCCGACGATCCCCACCCGGTCGCCGCGCTGGATGATAGTGGAGAAGTTGCGTATCACCTCCCTGCCTTCAAAGGATTTGCTGACCTGTTCCAGCTCGGCGACGATTTTCCCTGAGCGGCTGGCCTCCTCGATATTGAAGTTGGCGCTGCCGACCTTTTCCCGCCGCTGCTGGCGCTCCCGGCGCATCGCCTCCAGGTCCCGCACGCGGCCTTCGTTGCGGGTGCGACGGGCCTTGATGCCCTGGCGGATCCACACTTCTTCCTGGGCCAGCTTCTTGTCAAACAGGGCGTTGGCACGTTCTTCGGCTTCCAGTTCCTGTTCGCGATGATTAAGGAAACCCTGGTAGCTGCCGTGCCAGGTGGTGAGGTGGCCCCTGTCAAGCTCGGCAATGCTGGTAGCCACGTTCTGCAGGAAGCGGCGGTCGTGGGTGATCAGGACGATGGCGCCGCGGAACTGTTGCAGCTGGGTTTCCAGCCACTGGATCGCGGGGATGTCCAGGTGGTTGGTGGGCTCGTCCAGCAGCAGGATATCCGGGTCGGCAACCAGTGCCTGGGCCAGGGCAACGCGCCGGCGCCAACCGCCGGAAAGCTCGCCCATTTTCGCGTCCTGGGGCAGCTGCAGCTGGGTAATGGTGGTTTCAACCCTCTGCTGCAGGGCCCAGCCGTCGGCGGCTTCGAGTTTCTGCTGTACCCGTGCGAGGTGGTCAAAGTCGAGGTCCGCATCCTGCAGCAGGTGGTGGTATTCCGCGAGCAACTTGCCTGCCTCCGCCAGGCCATCGGCGACCACGTCATAGACGCTGCTGTCATCGGCCTCGGGCAGAGTCTGCTGCAGGCGCGCGATGCGCACACCGGGGCGCAGCCAGCGCTCACCGGAATCCGGCTGTTGCTCCCCGGCGAGGATCCGCAGCAGGGTGGTTTTGCCGGTGCCATTGCGGCCGAGCAGGCCCCAGCGCTCGCCGCGGCGGATGGTCAGATCCACATGGTCGAGCAGCACCTGGGTGCCGTAGTGCAGTTGCAGGGATTCTAGGCGGAGCAGAGGCATGGGGGCAGGTTGCAGTAGTCGTGGGCGCGCTATTCTACGTGAGTGGCTGCGCTACAGCCACCACAGTGTAGGAGCCCGCTCCGCGGGCGATCGCCCAGAGACTGGGCTCCTACGGTTGATCGCCCAGAGACTGGGCTCCTACGGGTGATCCCAGACAATTTACATTTGATAAATACAACGTGCTGTATGAAGCTGAACCTGGGCAGACGCCCGCACAGGCTGCGGCGCGCTGGCAGCTGACAGGAGAGGCAGCACGATGGCGGGATTCGACAAGGTGGTGGGCAGCTATGCCGAGGCGCTGGCGGGCCTCGAAGACGGAATGACGGTGATCGCGGGCGGTTTCGGGCTCTGCGGAATCCCCGAGAACCTGATTACCGAGATCAAGCGCAAGGGCACCCGCGACCTGACCTTCGTCTCCAACAACTGCGGCGTCGATGGTTTCGGCCTCGGCATCCTGCTGGAGGACCGGCAGATCCGCAAGATGGTGTCGTCCTACGTGGGCGAGAACAAACTGTTCATGGAGCAGCTGCTGGCGGGCGAGCTGGAGGTGGAGCTGACCCCCCAGGGCACCCTGGCGGAAAAAATGCGCGCGGGCGGTGCTGGCATCCCCGCCTTCTTTACCGCCACCGGCTACGGCACCCTGGTAGGGGAGGGCAAGGAGGTGCGCGAATTCCACGGCCGCCCCTACATCCTGGAAGAATCCATCGTCGGCGACTTCGCCATCGTCAAGGCCTGGAAGGGTGACCGCTACGGCAACCTGGTCTACCGGCACACGGCCATGAACTTCAACCCTGAAGCGGCCACTGCGGGCCGGATTACCGTTGCCGAAGTGGAAGAACTGGTGGAGCCCGGCGAGCTGGAGCCCAGCCAGATCCACACCCCCGGCATCTACGTCGATCGACTGATCCAGGGCGCGTTCGAAAAACGCATTGAACAGCGCACCGTGCGCGCAGGCTGAGGGAGCACACAGCGATGGCACTAACCCGCGAACAGATGGCACAGCGCGCCGCCCGCGAACTGCAGGACGGCTTTTACGTCAACCTGGGCATTGGCATTCCCACCCTGGTGGCCAATTACATCCCCGAGGGCATCGAGGTCATGCTGCAGTCGGAGAATGGCCTGCTGGGCATGGGCCCGTTCCCCACCGAGGCGGAGCTGGACCCGGACATGATCAACGCCGGCAAGCAGACGGTCACCGCGATCACCGGCGCCTCCATTTTCTCCTCCGCGGAGTCCTTCGCCATGATCCGCGGCGGGCATGTGGATCTCACGGTGCTGGGCGCCTTCGAGGTGGATGTGGCGGGCAATATCGCCTCCTACATGGTCCCGGGCAAGCTGGTCAAGGGCATGGGCGGCGCTATGGACCTGGTGGCCGGGGCCGACAACATCATTGTGCTGATGACCCACGCCTCCAAGGATGGCGAATCCAAGCTGCTGCCGAGCTGCACCCTGCCGCTGACCGGGTCCTGCTGTATCAGGCGGGTGATCACTGACCTCGCCTATCTGGAGATTGCCGAAGGCAGGTTCTGGCTGCGGGAACGGGCCCCCGGGGTCAGTGTAGAGGAGATCGTGCGGCTTACCGCGGGCGAGATGGTGGTGCCCGATAGGGTGCCGGAGATGACGTTTTAGTTGGCGAGCAGGGGGCGGGTCTTGCGTTGCGAGACCCGCCCCCGTCCATTTCGGTTATCATTGCCGGCCTTTCGAAACTGCGGACCGAGGCGACGCAATGGTACTTTCCCGACAAGCTGATTATGACCGTCAGGTAGCCGCTTGGCTGATACTCTGTGCGGTGGTGATCTTTGGCATGATCTTGCTCGGCGGGGTGACCCGCCTGACCAATTCCGGGCTCTCCATCACCGAATGGCAGCCCATCATGGGAATCATCCCGCCCCTGTCCGATGCGGCCTGGCAAGAGGCGCTGGACAAGTATCGCCAATCCCCCGAGTACCTCCTGATCAATCGCGGCATGTCCATGGACGCCTTCAAGGTGATCTTCATGTACGAGTATCTGCACCGGGTGCTGGGGCGCCTGATCGGTGTGCTGTTTTTCTTCCCCATGGTGTACTTTGCCCTCCGTGGACGAGTGCGGGCGGGGATGATGCCCAAGCTCTGGGGCCTGTTCATTCTCGGCGGCTGCCAGGGCTTTCTCGGCTGGTACATGGTCAAGAGCGGGCTGGTGGATGTGCCGCACGTTAGCCAGTACCGGCTGACCGCGCACCTGGGATTGGCGGTGATCATCTATGCCTGCATGCTCTGGCTGATTCTCGACCTGGTTACGGGCCGCCATGCGCGTGGCCGGGTGGCGCATGCGCTATCTCCCTGGGGGCTGGCGCTGGTTGGTCTGGTCTTCCTGATGATTCTCTCCGGTGGACTGGTCGCGGGCACCAAGGCCGGCTTTGCCTACAGCACCTGGCCCCTGATGGGCACCAGCTTTATTCCGCCCGGGCTGTACTCTGGCGACCCCGCCTGGCTGGACGCCTTCGAGGACATCACCGCGATCCAGTTCAACCACCGGATATTCGCCTACGTCCTGTTTGGCCTGATCCACGTTTTTGCCTGGAAACTCTGGCGCTCCGGGCTGGGGCCGCGCGCGAGGCTGGCGACGGTTCTGCTGGTGCTGACGCTGTGGGTTCAGGTGATCCTGGGGATCACCACCCTGCTCGCGCACGTGCCGGTGAGCCTGGCGGCCGCGCACCAGGGTGGAGCGGTGTTGCTGCTGTCTGCCATGCTGTACGCTGCACATGTCCTGCAGCGGGGGAAAGCGCATGTATGAACGGTTTCAGGAACATCTCGCCGGGCAGCTGGCCGATATTGAAGCTGCCGGGCTGTACAAGCATGAGCGTCTGATCACCACCCCTCAGGGGGCTCATGTCGGGGTGCGGGAGCGGGAGGTGCTGAATCTCTGCGCCAACAATTACCTGGGCCTGGCCCAGCATCCGGAGGTGAACGCCGCCGCCGCAGCGGGCCTGCAGGACTGGGGCTATGGCATGGCTTCGGTGCGCTTTATCTGCGGCACCCAGACACTGCACAAGGAACTGGAGTCCAGCCTGTCGGCGTTTCTCGGCACCGAGGACACCATCCTCTACCCCTCCTGTTTCGACGCCAATGGCGGCCTCTTCGAGACCCTGTTGGGGGAGGAAGACGCGGTTATTTCCGACGAGCTCAACCACGCCAGCATCATCGACGGCATTCGCCTGAGCAAGGCAAAGCGGTTTCGCTACCGCAACAGCGACATGGCCGATCTCGAGGCCCAGCTGCAGGCTGCCGATGCTGCCGGGGCCCGCTTCAAGCTGATCACCACCGACGGCGTGTTCTCGATGGACGGGTATATTGCCCGCCTCGACGAGATCTGTGATCTGGCTGATAGCTACCATGCCCTGGTCCACTTTGACGACTGCCATGCCACCGGATTCGTGGGCGCCGGCGGTCGCGGTACCCACGAACTGCGCGGCTGCATGGACCGGGTCGATATCATCACCGGCACCCTGGGCAAGGCTCTGGGCGGCGCCAGTGGCGGTTACACTGCCGCGCGGCAGGAAATTGTCGACCTGCTGCGGCAGCGCTCGCGCCCCTATCTATTCTCCAATACTGTTGCGCCGCCAGTCGTTGCGGGGGCCATCAAGGCGGTGGAGCTGGCGACGAGCGCGCCGGAGCTGCGTCAGCGCCTCGCCAGCAATACCGCCCGCTTTCGCGCCGGCCTGGAAGAGCTGGGTTTCGACTTGTTACCCGGGGAGCACCCCATCGTGCCGGTCATGCTGCACGACGCCGCTTTGGCTGCGCGCTTCGCCGAGGCGGTGCTGGCACAGGGTGTCTACGTGGTGGCGTTCTCGTTCCCGGTCGTGCCCAAGGGCAAGGCGCGCATTCGCACCCAGATGTCGGCGGCGCTGACCGATGCAGATATTGATCTGGCGCTGGAGGCTTTCAGGCGCGCCAAGGTCGACGTGGGCTGCTAGGTCACCTCGATCCGGATCTGCCGTCCCTGCGTTCCTTTACTCGAATTGCCCGCTTTGTGCAGTTAGCGTCATGGTATTTCACAGGCAACTGGCTTATCCTCTTCGACATTCAATATGCACCACATTCAGCAGCTTAGCGTGTGTCCATAACAACGGGTTCAAGTCTGGCCCTCGGGGATGATTGCGACAGATGACAGCCAGCTCGGACGATTCACTGCTGCAGAGCCTGCTGGCCTTGTGCCGTTACCACGGCAGCGCATCCACGGCCGAGGCGCTGGTGGGCGGTTTGCCCCTGGAAAGCGGACGGCTCACTCCGGCCCTGTTTGAACGCGCCGCCAGTCGGGTTGGGCTGGTGAGCCGGATCCTGCCGCGCAGCGTCCGCGATGTGGAGCCGGCTCTGCTGCCCGCCGTCGTACTGTTGAAGAACGATCGCGCCTGCCTGCTCATGGGTTGGAGTGACGATGGCGCTACCGCCACCGTCATCTTCCCGGCCCTGAACGAGGCTGCGGTGGAGATGCCGGCTGAGAAACTGCTGGACAAGGAGAGCGGCAGAGTCATCGTGTGCCGTCCGCGGTTCCGGTTTGACCAGCGCACCCCCCGCACCGGGACCTCGGAGCGCGGGCACTGGTTCTGGGATGCTATCCGCGCCAACATGCCCATCTACCGCGACGTGTTGGTGGCGGCCTTCTTCATCAACGTGTTTGCCCTGGCCCTGCCCCTGTTCACCATGAACGTCTACGACCGTGTGGTGCCCAATTACGCGGTGGAAACCCTGTGGATGCTGGCGGCGGGGGTGATCATCATTCTGCTTGCCGATATTGTCCTGCGCACCATGCGCGGCTATTTTCTCGACCTGGCCAGCCGCCGGGTGGACATGCGTCTGTCGGGGCAGATCATGGAGCGCGTGCTGGGCTCGCGGCTGGAGCATCGGGCGCAGTCCGTGGGTTCCTATGCCGTGAATCTGCGCTCCTTTGAAACCGTGAGGGATTTCATCACCTCGGCGTCGGTCACTACCTTGATCGACGTCCCCTTCGCCATCATCTTCATTGCGGTGATTGCCTGGATCGCCTGGCCAGTGCTGATTCCGGTGGGGATCGCCCTGCTGATTGTGCTGGGCTACGCGCTGGCGACCCAGGGCAAGCTGCGCGAACTGTCGGAGACCACCTACCGGGCCAGCGCCCTGCGCAACGCCACCCTGATCGAGAGCCTGGTCGGCCTGGATACGATCAAGGCCATGGGGGCCGAATCCCGCATGCAGCGCAAGTGGGAGGAGACCACAGCTTTTCTGGCCCACGTTGGCGTGCAGCTGCGGCTGGTGTCCAATTCAACCATCAACGTGACCCAATGGGCCAACCAGATGGTGACCATGTTTGTCATCATCACCGGGGTCTACCTGATCACTGCCGGCCAGCTCAGCATGGGCGGCCTGATCGCCTGCACCATGCTCAGCGGCCGGGTGATGGCGCCTTTTGGCCAGGTGGCGGGGCTGATCACCTCCTGGCACAACGCACGCATTGCGCTGACGTCCCTGGACGAGGTGATGGCCAAGCCGATGGAGCGCGAGGAGGGGGCCCAGCTGCTGTCCCGGGAGATGTTCAAGGGTGATATCGAGTTCCGCCAGGTGTCCTTTGCCTACCCCGGCGCCGAGATGGAGTCGCTCAACAACGTCTCCTTTCGCATCAAGCCCGGTGAGCGGGTGGCCATCCTGGGGCGAGTCGGTTCAGGCAAATCCACGCTGCAGAAACTGGCGATGGGCCTGTATCAACCAACCGCGGGTAGCATCATGATCGACGGCATCGATCTGCGCCAGCTGGACCCCAGCGAGCTGCGCTCCCGAGTGGGCTACGTGCCCCAGGACGTGACCCTGTTCTACGGCAGTCTGCGCGACAACATCACCCTGTCCCACGCCAACGTCAGCGACTCGGCGCTGGTGCGGGCGGCGGAAATCGCCAACCTGTCCGATTACATCAACCGTCATCCCAAGGGCTTTGACATGCAGGTCAGCGAGCGCGGTGATTCACTGTCCGGCGGTCAGCGCAAGTGCGTCGCCCTGGCCCGGGCAGTGGTCCATGATCCGCCTATCCTGCTGATGGACGAGCCCACCGGCTCCATGGATCACTCCACGGAGGTGGCGGTGAAACAGCAGCTTGCGGGCTATATTCAGGGCCGGACCTGGGTGGTAGTAACCCATCGCAACTCGCTCCTGGAGATGGTGGACCGGATCATTGTTATCGACAACGGCAAGCTCGTAGCCGACGGGCCGCGCGACAGCGTGGTTCAGGCCCTGCAGCAGGGCAAGATAGGTGCCGCCAAATGAGTCAGGAACGGCAGCCCAAAGGCCTGGCAGAGCCCCTCCCGGATGCCCCGCGCAAGCGCTATCT
>JBLRXF010000077.1:0-10678 GCA_047920875.1 Haliea sp.
GTCCTCGAAAAGCGTGGTGTGGAGCAATTCACCTGCCTGCTCGCACAGTAGTCTGTTGCGCCGCTCTACCACCGTGCCGGCGCCGTGCAAGAGAAACTTGAAGTGTCCGTTAGCGCGCAGAACACGCACGACTTCAGCGGTGCTCGCCGCTGTATCCGAGTATTCCAGCGCAAATTGACCAACAACGGCATCAAACCAGCAATCCGCGAACGGTAGCGCCTCGGCACGAACTTGCGGGTGAAAGTGTACAGATGCCAGCGCCTGGTTAGCGCCGCTGACATAGCGCGTCGGAGCGATCGCGGCACTGTCCACACCGTGAACTTCACTCGCACCGGCATGAGCGCGCCAGCACAGAGCCGCCAGAGCCCCATTGCCCGTTCCGACATCGAGAATGCGCCCCGGCTGGGGCACTGATGCCATAAACTGTGTCCAGGATGCGTCTATGGGGGCCATGGCCGCAGGGTTTTCCGCTGGCAGGAAGGCCTGCAGATGATTGGCCTGCCAGAATACACTCCAGGCCCAGGCGTCTTCAGACACGCAGGGCATCGCTGGGCGTCTGACCCTTTTTGTGAGCGGGCTTCGGGTGGGCGAAAACGGGTACGGTAACTCTACCCTGCTGCACCAACTCGCCGGCATCCCACACTCGCCACTCACCCGGCTGCATGATCTGCCAGCCCTCGTCATAAGTGAGAGGGCTCGTTGCCACCACCGAGACGACATCGGTGGGGGAGGTCTCCGCCTTGAAGTCGACCGCGATCTCGCAGTCCCGCAGGGTCGCCGGGCGAAAGGGAGCACGCCGGGTAATAGCCGCGAGCTTGGTGCTGCAAAAGCTGAACAGCCAGTCTCCATTGCTGAGAATTACATTGAAGACGCCCTGTTCGGCAAAGGCCTTACAATGCGCCACAATCACATCGATCAAAGCTGATTGCGACAGCGCGAGAGCACCCGACTGGAGCAAGCTGTTCAGAAGATCGCAGAACAGGGCTTCACTGTCGGTCTGTCCGACTGGTCGGTAGCGTGGATCCTCTCGCTGCGGACTTCGGTAATCAGGCAACTGTCCGTTGTGTGCAAAGCTCCAATACCTTCCATTCAGTTCGCGGATGAAGGGATGCGTGTTCTCCAGCGCCACACTGCCGACGTTCGCTTGGCGAATATGGCACATGGCTACCGTGCTTTTTATGGGATAACGCTCCAGCAGCTGCGCAACCTCGGAACTGACGCTTGCGCCCGGATCATGAAAGGCGCGAACGCCCACACCTTCGTAAAAAACAACGCCCCAGCCATCTCTGTGGGGACCAGTGCCCCCGCCGCGCTGCCTGAGCCCCGCAAAGCTGAAGCACAAGTCGGTGGGGACATTGGCACTCATGCCGAGCAGCTCACACACGGGGGACGTCCTTTGGATATCAATCGTACTGCAAGAATAACAGATCACCCGACTCCTGGCGTCTTGGGCAAGCGGCTGTTGCCATCACGGACACTATGCTACTGTTCGAGGAGAACCTGCCAGAGAGCACTCAATGCTTGCCTACACCCTGCGACGACTGTTGGCAACGATACCTGTCATGACCGTCGTTGCCCTACTGGTTTTTTCGCTGCTGTACCTGACCCCGGGAGACCCTGCGGTTGTGTTGGCGGGTGAACAGGCAACAGAAGCTGACGTTGCAAGACTGCGCAGTGCCATGGCCTTGGACCGACCCTTCCTGGAGAGATTTGGCATCTGGATGGGTGGTATTGCCCGGGGCGATTTGGGAATGTCGGTGTTCTCTAATCGGCCGGTGACTGAATTGATTGTACAGCGCCTTGAGCCTACCCTGGCACTGACCTTTGGCGCCCTGCTGATCGCCGTACTGATAGCGGTGCCGCTTGGCACCCTGGCCGCGTGGCGCTCCGGCGGCATCCTCGATCGATTGGTCATGAGCTTCGCCGTGCTGGGGTTTTCCGTGCCGGTTTTCGTTCTCGGCTATCTGTTGATCATGCTGTTTTCGGTGTATCTGGACGTACTTCCGGTCCAGGGATACAAGTCCATCGCCTACGGCCCAGGTCCTTTCCTAAAGCACCTTGCCCTGCCGGCCCTGTCTCTCGGCATTGTCAACGCCGCTCTCATTGCCCGCATTACCCGGGCATCCATGCTCGAGGTACTGAACCAGGACTACATGCGCACGGCCCGTGCCAAAGGTCTTTCCGTTCCCCGCATTCTCATTCGGCATGGTCTGCGCAATGCTGCAATACCCATCGTCACCATCATCGGCATCGGCTTTGCGATGCTGATCAGCGGTGTAGTTGTCACCGAAACTGTGTTCAATATCCCGGGGCTCGGGCGTCTGACCGTCGACGCAATCATGCGGCGGGACTATCCCGTGATCCAGGGGGTCATCCTCGTATTTTCGCTGACCTATGTACTCATCAATCTACTGATTGATCTCAGCTATGGTCTGTTTGACCCGAGGATCCGCTATTGACCACCAGCGTTTCTGCAGCGCCCCGGATGCGTATCGCCGTCCCCGTCTGGCGATTTGCCCGCGAGCATGCCAACGCGGCTGCAGGGGCAGCCATGTTTGCGGTCATTGTGATCGCCGCACTGGCTGCCCCCTGGTTGGGCACGATAGATCCCCAGAGCATTGCCGTGCTGGACCGACTACGAACCCCAGACAGCCAGTACTGGTTTGGTGCCGATCTGATCGGCAGGGACGTCTACAGTCGCACCCTCTATGGAGCCCGGGTCTCACTGCAGGTCGGGCTCGGTGTCACCCTGCTGGCGATCAGTATCGGGCTGTTGGTCGGACTTTTGTCGGGATTTGTGCAAACGGCAGACGCCGTGTTGATGCGAGTGATGGATGGACTGATGTCCATCCCTTCAATCCTGCTCGCTGTGGCCTTGATCGCCATCACGGGCGCCAGTTTGAGCAATGTCATTATCGCTCTCTCAATCTCCGAGGTACCCCGCGTAGCCCGTCTGGTCCGCAGCGTGGTGATCGCACTCCGGCAGCAGCCTTTTGTGGAGGCCGCAATCACCGCCGGCACGCGCTTTCACCTGATTCTTTGGCGCCACATCCTGCCCAATACAATGGCTCCGTTATTGGTGCAGGGCACCTATATTTTTGCCTCAGCGGTGTTGACAGAGGCGATCCTGAGTTTTATCGGTGCTGGCACGCCGCCTGCCATTCCCAGCTGGGGCAATATTATCGCCGAGGGTCGCACCGTATTCCAGTTCGCCCCCCACATTGTGCTGTTCCCCGGGATTGCATTGTCGCTCACGGTCTTGGCGGTCAACCTGCTTGGGGATGGCCTGCGCGACGCCCTTGACCCGCGCTTTGTGCAGCGAGGCTGAACATGTCTGAATCCCGGCCTTTGCTGATCGTCGACGGGCTGAATGTCAGTTTTCGCGGCCGCCAGGGCAGTTTCGCCGCCATTGAGGACATCGGGTTTGTGCTGTCATCAGGCGAAACACTGGCCATCGTTGGCGAGTCAGGCTCCGGCAAGAGCGTCACCAGCCTGGCGATCATGCGACTGATTCCAGACCCACCTGGCCGGATTACCAGCGGCAGCATTCGCTTCCTCGACCGGGATATCCTGCAGCTGTCGGACAGTGATATGCAGAAGCTTCGCGGGAACGATATCGCCATGATATTCCAGGAACCCATGACCAGCCTGAACCCTGTCATGACCATCGGCAACCAGATCGCAGAAGTCGTCAAGCTGCACCAGTCAGCGACGTCGGAGCAGGCCCGGACACGCGCCATTGAAATGCTGCGCCTGGTGCAGATTCCGAACCCGGAGCAGCGACTGTCGCAGTATCCACACGAGCTGTCCGGCGGTATGCGGCAACGAGTGGTCATCGCGATGGCGCTCGCCTGCTCGCCAAAACTCTTGATCGCTGACGAACCCACCACAGCGCTGGATGTCACGGTTCAAGCTCAGGTTCTGGACCTGATTCGGGATATCAAGTCGCGCCTTGACACTGCTGTGTTGCTCATTACCCACGACCTTGGCGTGGTCGCCGAGATGGCAGACCGGGTATTGGTACTCTATGCTGGCAGGGTGGTGGAATCAGCGCCGGTCCGTGACCTTATGCGTCACCCGAGACATCCCTATACGCTTGGCCTGCTTGGAGCCATGCCCAAACTGCGTGCCAGGAGCGGCGGTCAACAAACCAGACTCACTGAAATTCCAGGGACCGTACCCGCACCGGCTGCGCGTGGCGTAGGCTGCCACTTCGCCGATCGCTGCGGTTATGCTGACGCTCGCTGTCGACAGGAGCGCCCGCCCCTGTCCGAAAAAGAGTCCGGCCACAGCGCCGCCTGCTGGCACAGTGAGCAACTGGAGCAATCACGATGAGCGCGCTTCTGGAGGTCAGGGGCCTGCGAAAAATTTTCCGCTCTGGCGATGGCTTGCTCGCCAGACTCATGGGGCGCACAGCAGACGAATTGCGGGCTCTGGACGGCATTGATCTCAGTATCGAGGCGGGGGAAACTCTCGGCCTGGTTGGCGAAAGTGGCTGCGGCAAGTCCACGGTGGGGCGCTGTATCCTGCGCCTGACAGAACCGGATGCAGGAACGATCCTGTTCAATGGCCAGGCGATTGAAAATCTCACCGGCAATGCCATGCGCCTGTTACGCAAGGATCTGCAGGTGGTTTTCCAGGATCCGTTTGCCTCCCTGAATCCGCGTCGCAGCGTTGGCAGCGCCGTTGCCGAGCCAATGCTCAACTTCGGTATCACCGGTGAGCGACTGCGCAGCGAAGTGGCCGATCTGTTTGATCGTGTAGGCCTGAGCCGGGATGCGATTGATCGCTATCCACACGAGTTTTCCGGCGGCCAACGCCAGCGCATCGGCATAGCCAGGGCGCTGGGAGTACGGCCGCGGCTTATCGTGCTTGATGAGCCGGTCTCCGCGCTGGACGTCTCAGTGCAGGCACAGATCATCAACCTGCTGATGGATCTGCAGCAGGAGTACGGGCTGGCCTACCTGTTCATCGCCCACGACCTCGCCGTCGTCGAGCACATCAGTCATCAGGTGGCGGTAATGTACCTGGGCAAGATCGTCGAAACGGCCGCTACGCCGACACTCTATACAGCGCCACGCCACCCATATACCAAAGCCCTGCTGGCCGCAGTGCCAGTTGACGACCCGGACGACAGCTCCAACCGGGTGATTCTTCATGGCGATATACCCAATGCCAGCAACCCGCCGCCTGGCTGCCGATTCCACACCCGCTGCCCGATTGCAGAATCCCGCTGCGCCAAGCTTGAGCCGACACTGGAACAGGCCGTGGACGGGCACGCTGTAGCCTGCCACTTTCAGTCCACCGAGCCACTTCCGACGCCGCCACAGGGCAGCGCCTGAACTCAAAGGCTACTCGCCCGCAACCTCAGGGCTCTTGAACGGACTTGCGGATATTCCAGAAAACAGCGGAGCCCGGCACCTCGAGTACGCCCTCCAGATCAGGACTGTAGGCAACAGGCAGATACCACTGCCCCATGGGGACATAAGGTACAAGCCTGTAGGCACTGCGCTGGATCTCGTCCGCCAACGACTTGCGCTCAGCGTCCCCTAGCAGCTCCGGAAAGTGATCGATCATGGCCTGGTGCTCTGCGTCGCAGGGCCAGCCGGGCCAGGCTCGCTCGCAACTTGCATGCATGGGCAGGTTGCCGACAGGGTCCGCCACATCGCCACCGGGCCAATAGGTCATGCCGAGGTGCCAGCCGCCCTCCGCCGGCATGGATCGATTACTGCGCCTGGCAGCCATGGAACCAAAGTCCATCGCCTGCAGATCAACTTTCACCCCAATCGCCTTCAACTGCTCGGCAAAAACCAGGGTGGCGATATTCACGAACTGAATGTCAGTCGGGTGCAGGATGACAATGGTCTCACCGCGGTAGCCCGAGGCCTGCAGCAGGTCGCGCGCGCGGGCCTGGTCGACCCCCGCCCCCGCCGGTGCGCCGACCTCGCTCGCCAAGGCCCCCCCGCAGGTGAAAAAAGCGGCGCACTCCATGACCAGCTCGGGATTGCCAAACATGGCTTGCAGAATCTCCCGCTGATTGAGCACGAACAACAAAGCCTGTCTTGCTCGCGGGTCGTCAAATGGCGGGTGCAGATGATTGACACGCATCATGCCCTGCATCCCGAGCGGATCCTTGCGCTCCACGGTCATGCCCGCCGCACGCAACAACGGCAGAAAATCCACGGACGGGTTTTCCAGGTAATCGATCTCACCGTTGGCCAGCGCGAAGACCGCAGACTGGGGGTCACGGATGTTGAGCCACTCGACGCGATCCACGTGCACCACCTTGCCGCCCGCTGCGCCTGAGGCCGGTTCCGCGCGGGGCAGGTAATCCGGATTTCGCAGATAGACCACTTTGCTGCCCGGAATCCACTCGTCAGCCGCGAACAGGAAGGGTCCGGAACCCACCACCTCCTGCACCGGCAGGGACGGGTTGGTCAGGGCCAGCCGCTCCGGCATGATAACGGGTATCGGGCCGCCGGTCTTGGAGAGCGCGTGCAACATCAGCCCATAAGGGCTGTCCAATTGCCAGCGGACGGTCCGCGCATCTATCTCCTCGAGCGCCAGAGTGCGTTCGAGAATCTGGCGCCCATAGGGGTCGCGCACCGCCCAGCGTCGCAAAGAGGCAACCACATCCCGGGCTGCAACATCGGTCCCGTCATGGAAGCGCAGACCGGGACGCAGTGTGAACTGCCACTCGAGACCATCATCGGACATGGTCCAGCTGTCGACCATCTGCGGCTGGGGTTGCTGCTCCGCGTCGCGCGCGAACAGGACATCGTAGACCATCAGGGCATGGCGCTGGACGATCCCGACGGTGGTGACAATGGGATCCAGGGACTGCAGATCAGCGTGGGCAACGACGGTCAGGGTATTGCCGTCGGGTGGTGGCGCGCAACCGGACTGGGCGAGAAGCAGGAAACAAACAACAAGGGGGCGAAGCCAGGCAGCGCCGTTATCGCTTGCCCTGAATACGGAAAAAACCGGCTTCGCGATACACGCGAGCCGGTTACCGGGACAGACGATCACAACTTCACTGAAGCGCCAATAAAGAGTTCAGTGCCGAAGGGATCATAGGTGTCGGGGAAGGTGTTGGCGCGACGCTGGTTGGAACCCAACAGGGGCGGATCATTATCCAGCAGATTGTTCACGCCACCCCAGATCGAGATGCGCTCCCCCACATCATAATTAAAGGAGAGATCGAGGTAGCCCTGACTACTGAACCGCGACACGGGAATCGTGCTGGGATCCGTTCCGGTACCGCCACGTCTGGGGCCAAGCACGACAACATCCAGATCAACGCTGTCAATCCAGCGATGGGTCAAACCAAGGGTAAGATCCCCGGTGTGCCAGCGCAGGGAAGTCCTGGTTTTGAACTCGGGCTTGGGCTCACCACAGGTGCCGCTACCGAAGGCGCCAATGCAAAAGTTCTGATTCCCTGACTGGTCCTGCAGCGGCGTCAGGGTAAACTCATCCAGCCAGGTCACCAGGAAGGACAGATCAAAGCTGCTGGTGTTGCTCAACAGGCCAAAATCTGCGTCAAAGCTGTAGCCCACCTGCAGGTCGATACCGTTGGTCTCGATCGCACCGATATTCTCGTTCAGCGCGGTCACCGCGAAGGGGAATTGAATCGCGCCGGTGGTGGGGTCCCGCGAAACCGACCGACAGGCCACACTGTTGATGTCCTGCAGCTGGTTGAAGCAGAGGTTCAGCACATTACCCACGCTGCCACCAAACGGCGCAATCGCGTCTTCAACTTCGATGTCGAAGTAGTCGAGCGTTACACGCAAGCCGGGCACCGCTGTCGGTGTGACTATGACACTAAAGGTAAAGGTGTCTGACTCCTCTGCATCGAGGTTGGGATTGCCGCCGAAAATACCGGGGACCTCCTGGTTTGGTTGCACAGCAGCAGTACCAACGTTGGCGACGGGAACCCCGCTGGCGACGCAGAGATCACGCAGAACTGGATTGGAGGCAGCGGACGCCTGCGCACAGGGGTCGGTGGCCTGGATGGCAAATTGACGCTGGCCGCCAAACGCCTCACCGACACTCGGTGCCCTGATGGCCTTCTGATACTGGACACCGAATGCCAACTGCTCATTGAGGGCCCAATCCAGTCCGCCGAAGTACGTCCACTGGGTATCCACCTGGTCGAGATCATAATCCGAATAGCGGAAGGCACCCTTCGCGGTGAGCTCTTCCACGAGAGGCGCGTCCGCTACCAGCGGCACCTGCACCTCGCCGAATATCTCGAACACCGAAATGCTGCCGTTTGCAGGGGTGATGGGATTGAAGCCTGCGATATCGCCATCGGCCAGCAACTGGTCCGGACGGAAGTCCAGCGAACTGTCCCGCCACTCCACACCGAGCATGAGCCCCAAGTCGCCCGCCGGTAGCGGCAGCACGTTGCCACCAATGGTCGCGGCAAACACCTCCAGCTCGGTGACATCGGAGTTCACTGAATTCACCGCAATGGCATTGACCCCAGCCGCGGAGATGTTGTTGCCAAAGGGATTGACCAGCGGCGCACCATCGGGTCCAGTGCCGTTGAGGACATTGGCCGCAAACCTCGAGATGGACGCATTGCCAATCTGGGTCTGGGTATTGTCGGAGCGGCCAAAGGAATAATAGGCATCCCAGGACAGACCCTGCAGGAAACTGTTGCTGCTGTGGCTGAAATCCCCTTCCAGACCGACCAGAATCCGCCAGGCATCGCGCTCATCGATATTGCGCCGAGGTCCCAGCTCGGTCAGGCGCCGACCCACCTGCAGATTGGTCAGCCCGTCTCCGGCCCCCGGACCGGCCTCGGTTTCATCGAGAATCCGCAGCACTTCCTGCATCTCGGCGCTGACAAAAGGATTGTCAACGTTGAAGGGCAGAGATGCATTGACGAAGCTTGAGGCAAAGCGAACCTCGGTTTCATTGTAGGTATAGGCAGCCTCGGTATAGGCGCGTACATTGTCCGTCAGGTCGTAATGCGCCAACGCTGTGATTGCGAATCGCTCCTGAGGCAGCCGGAGGAAATTGTCCTGAGCGTAGTTGAAGGTATCGTTGATGCCGTTTTGATTGGCGCCGACAAAGGGACGCACATCGGGGCCATTCCCGACCGTGGTGAAACCCAGGCCACCGACACCGGACAGCCCGGCGGCGGCCAAGGCCTCAGTCAGACCGGGGCGAGTCGAAGGATCACTGGGGAGACCCGAAAAGCGGCCATTGGGCACGAAACTGCTGCCGCCCTGAATCAACCCCGGGCGCCCGTCAACCGTGCCGTTGGCCAACACTCCGCGGGAAAAACTCCGGTCTTCCACGCCGATCTCCTCACGATCGGCATAGTTAAGTGAGACCACGGCGTTGCCACGATCATTGTCAAAGTTGCCCCCCATGGTAATGCTGGTGTCCGTTGTCCAGCCATTGCCGCGAGTATCATTGTTCAACTGGCTCTGAACTTCGAAGCCCTCGAAATCATCGCGAAGAATAAAATTGGTAACCCCGGCTATGGCGTCGGAACCGTAGACCGCCGAGGCTCCGCCGGTCACCACTTCAACCCGACGGACCAGTGCCGAGGGGATAGTATTGATATTGGTAACCTGACTGCCGTCGAAGAACACATAGCGGCGACCATTAACCAGAACCAGGTTGCGCTGCGCACCCAGACCGCGCAGATCAAGGGTGGCGGCACCGGTTCCGGTCGCACTGGCAAGACTGTTGGACGCAGAAGTTGTACCTGCCACAAACTGCGGCAACTGATTGAGCGCACTCTCAAGATTAACCGCACCGCTCATGCGGATCTGTTCCATCTCGATGGGCTGTACCGGTACCGCCGCCGAGCGCTCAGAGCGAGCGAGACGGGAACCGGTTACGATTACTTCCTCCAGGACGGCGCCGACCGGGTCGCTCTCACCCGACTGGGCACTGACCGGGCCAGGCACAGCAAAAACGGCAGCGGTTACAGCGGCAGCAAGTACATTTCTTCTCGTGTTCATGTCAGACCCCTTTTTTGTTTTACCATAGGTTTTCTTAATCTACGCACAATCCGACGGAAAGGCGCAATATATGAACCGCAAAAATCGTGACACGCCCAGTGGACACTCCATGAATGATCTTGTCGCGTATCTCTGGGCCACTCCCAATTCGCGCAGGGTGAGCATTTTGCTGGAAGAGCTTGAGCTTCCTTATACCGTTGTACCTGTCAATATTCGTGCCGGGGAACAATTTGCACCGTCTATCCTCGCGCTCAACCCCTTCGGAAAACTCCCGATACTGAGCTGGGAATCGGATTCCACCGCCTGCACACTCACTGAATCCGGTGCAATCCTGTTGTTTTTCGCTGAACACTTCCAACAACTGATACCCTTGCGTGAATCCGAACGGAGGACCATGTTGCAATGGCTGATGACGATACTCACCGGCTTGGGCCCGGCTATGGGCCAGGCCCACCACTGGCTTCACCTGTCGCAGCATCGCCATGCGGATGCCATAAGCCACGCCCAGGCCGCAGTACATCGGATCTATACCCTGCTTGAGCGACAACTCTCGGAACAGACTTTCTTGTCCGGAGACTATTCCATTGTCGACATCGCCGCCTATCCCTGGATCGAACGCCACGGCTGGACCGGGCTGGGACTGGCACGATATCCCGCTCTGGAGGCATGGGCTGGGCGAATTGCCGATCGTCCCG
>JBLRXF010000078.1:0-2418 GCA_047920875.1 Haliea sp.
CGCGCAGGATCTCGGCCATCACGCCGCCGTCCCGGTTGCTGTCGGCGATATGCAGGGCGTGGATGGTGAGGGCGGGGTCCAGCAGGGCTTCCAGCACCGGCTTGCGCCCGTACACCGTGAGCACGCGGTCAAAGAAGGCCTTGCGTGCGGCGTAGTCGCTGCTGGCGGTGCTCAAGGGCTCAGACGCTGTGTTCGTGGCCGCTGGCGAGGCGGGTGACCTTGTCCGCGGACTGCTTCATGCGCCCGGCGATGTCCTCGATCTGGGCGCCGCTGATGGGCCCGGAGATGGAGCCGGCCACAAAGCACATCACCGGCACCTGGCGATAGACGAATACCGGTACGGCGATGGTGCTGACCTCATAGCGGGCCTTGGGGTCGATGCGGTCGAGGTGGTAGTGCTCGAGGCAGGCATCCTGCTGGTATTTGTTGGTCGCTTCCTCCAGTTCCTCCAGGCTCCAGGACTGGTGGATGCGGGTCAGCTCCCGGGTCAGCTCTTCCTCGGCCTTGGTTTTCAGGGTGACCTCGAAGCCGCGGGCGCGAATGGCGATGACCGACACCCGCAGCTTCTGGTCCAGGCGTTCGTTGTAGCCGCCGCGGGATTCGTGGGCCCGGCTGAGCCAGGCTTCGAGCTGCTTGGCGGGGGAGAAGGCGGTAAAACAGGCGGCGATGGGCGCGGTGTTGGGCAGGCGCAGGCCCAGCTGGAAGGAGTCCATCAGCGGCGTGGCGTTGCCGTACAGGGCCAGCAGTACCTGGTGCAGTTTGGAGCGGGCGGTGACGGCAAAGCCCAGGCTCAGGTCGCTGTTCAGGCTCTCCAGCTCCGGACGTGCGTATTCCAAGACCGGAAACTGTGCAAAGGCGGCGTTGCCTGCGGCTATAATGGAGGGCCCCAGGCGATAGGCCTTGGTTTTCGGGTGCTGCACAAGAAAACCGTAATTGGACATGGTCGTGAGAATGGCGTGGCAGGTGGCCTTGTTCAGGTTCAGGCGCCGGGTCATTTCGGTCAGGCCGAAGGCCTGCTGCGGGTTGGCCATCAGCAGGTCGAGTATGGCCAGGGCGCGAGCGGTCGGTTGGGAAAACAGTGCCACGTCAGGTACTCCAGGCTTTGCTATTATGCGGTTCAGTATTCTGTACCGCCGAATCATAACCTCCGGTCGGTAGCGACCGCAATGCCATCAGACCCGCCGGCAATAACACGCGACGGGCATTAAACAACAGGGAGCGCGTCGGTGCCAGAGCTTTGTCAGGACCAGCCCATCTTGTACGGCACCAGTGCCTGTCACCTGTGCGAGCAGGCCGAGGCGCTGCTGCAGCAGGCGGCCCGCGAGGGCTTGACCGGCGATTTCCTCAAGGTGGACATCAGCGATTCCGAGGATCTGATGGCGCGGTACGGCGTGCGGATTCCCGTGCTCAAGCGTCGTGATGGCGCCGAGCTGGGCTGGCCCTTCGGGCCCGCCGAGCTCACTGCCTTCCTGAAAAGACGCGGCTAGTGCAGGTTGAGCCGACGCGGTATCGGCCCTTATCGCCCTGCTTACTTGCCTTTGTGCTTGGCGGAACCGACGCGCACCGCCAGTACATCGCAGGTAGCGCCGTGGAGGACGCCGTTGGCGGTGGACCCCATCAGCAGGGCCAGACCGTAGCGACCGTGGCTGCCAACCACAATCAGATCAGCTCCGATATCTTCCGCCTTGCTGTGAATTTCCACTTCCGGCCGGCCCAGCACGATATGCTGACGCTCGGGCGCGATGCCGTACTGCTCCCCGAAGCGCGCCAGCTGCTGTGCTGCCTGCTGGTGGATTTCGTCCTGGATGCCGGAGAAATCCATGGGAATATCGCCACCGTAGGCAAAGCTCAGGGGCTCGATCACGTGAATAAGGTGCAGCTCAGCGCCGCTGCCGGCCGCCAGACCCTGCGCGGCTTTGGCCACCGGGGCGGAGTCTTCACTCAGGTCAACGGCGATAATCATTTTCTTGTAGTTGGACATTCACAAACCCCCACAGCCTGTCAGAGAAATCAGGCGTTGTTATAGCATACAATGCCGGCCGGGCAACGCCCGCCGCGGCTTCCGCCGCCTACTTTACCCGCATCTTTGACCTGAGTCAGGGGCTCCCTTGCTGAATTACCTGCTGATTGCCTTCATTATCGTCGTCGCGCTGGCACCGCTGACCGATTTCCTGCCCAGCAAGCGCCAGCGGCGCCAGGCCGCCATGCGCGAGGCAGCGGCGCTCGGCGGGCTGTTCGTGGAGTTCCGCTCCCTGCCCGGCGCGGCGGCCGGGCGTGCGCCCCAGGCGCAGCAGGACGTGATCTATTACGGGCGCCGGCTGGCACCTTCCAAAGGCCGCGGCAGTCGCCGCGGCGCCTGGCTGCAGCGCGACGGCGAATGGCTGTGGGCGGGCGCCGGTACCCGCACACCGCTGCCGG
>JBLRXF010000078.1:2428-10498 GCA_047920875.1 Haliea sp.
AATACGCCACGCTGGAACACCTGCTGCTGGCTCTCATCGACGACCTCGATGCCGCGGCGGTGCTGCGGGCCTGCAGCGTCGATATTCTGGCTGCCAGTGTCGATGAAGGCAGTTGCGGGGTGTATTGGCAAGAGCGGGGAGATACCGCTAACGTGGAGGTGATTCGCACCATCCTGCTGGCCTGGGCGGAACAGATTCCTTGACCCGGGCGGGCTGGACCCTTATATATGCCACCTTTTCAGTCCGTTGGTGGCCGCAGCAGAGGCCGCCTGCAGTGACACGCAGGAGTTTATGGGTAAATCACTGGTCATCGTAGAGTCGCCCGCCAAGGCGAAAACCATCAACAAGTACCTGGGGCCGGATTTCATCGTCAAATCCAGCGTCGGCCACATTCGCGACCTGCCCACCGCCGGCAGCGCCGAGCCTGTGGACGCGAAAGAGCGCGCGGCCCAGGCCGCCATTACCCGCAAGCTGTCGCCGGAAGAGAAGGCGGCGCACCGCAAGCAGAAATCCCGCGAGCAGCTGGTGCGGCGCATGGGCATAGACCCGGAGCACGGCTGGAAGGCCTCCTACCAGATTCTCCCGGGCAAGGAGAAGGTGGTGGCCGAACTGCGCAAGCTGGCCGCCAGCAGCGACGCGATCTACCTCGCCACCGACCTTGACCGCGAGGGGGAGGCCATTGCCTGGCACCTGCGCGAAGCCATTGGCGGTGACGACTCCCGCTACCAGCGCGTGGTATTCAACGAAATCACCAAGAAGGCCATCGGCGAGGCCTTCAAGAAACCCTCCCATCTGGACCAGAATCGGGTCAATGCCCAGCAGGCGCGGCGCTTTCTGGACCGGGTGGTGGGCTATATGGTGTCGCCGCTGCTATGGGCCAAGGTCGCCCGGGGCCTGTCCGCGGGCCGGGTGCAGTCGGTGGCGGTGCGGCTGATTGTGGAGCGAGAGCGGGAAATCCGCGCCTTTGTTCCCGAGGAATACTGGGAGGTCCACGCCGATCTGCTGCCCAAGGGCGAGGACAGCGTGCGCTTCCAGGTGCGCAAGCACCGCGGCGAGACCTTCCGTCCGGACAACGAGGCAGACACCCTTGCCGCCACCGCTGCCCTGCAGCAGCTGCCCTATGTGGTCAGCCAGCGGGAGGACAAGCCTACACGCTCGAAAGCGCCGGCGCCGTTTATCACCTCGACCCTGCAACAGGCCGCCAGCACTCGTCTCGGGTTCACGGTAAAGAAGACCATGATGATGGCCCAGCGCCTGTACGAGGCCGGCTACATCACCTACATGCGTACGGATTCCACCAACTTGAGCAACGAGGCCGTGGCCGCCTGCCGCGAGTACATTGGCGCCAATTTCCCGGCTCGCTACCTGCCCGAAAATCCCAACCGCTACAGCAGCAAGGACGGCGCTCAGGAAGCCCACGAGGCCATTCGCCCCTCGGACGTCAACCTGCTGCAGTCGGGCCTGCAGGACATGGAGCGCGACGCCGAGCGCCTGTATGAGATGATCTGGCGCCAGTTCGTGGCCTGCCAGATGACCCCCGCGGAATACACCGCCACCACCATCACGGTCACCGCCGGCGACTACGAGCTGACGGCCAAGGGCCGCATCATCCGCTTCGACGGCTACACCCGGGTGCAGGGTGCCAGCGGGCGCAAGGGCGAGGACGAGGTGCTGCCGGACATCCAGCAGGGTGACAGCCTCGCGCTGGAGGCGCTGGAACCGGCCCAGCACTTCACCAAGCCCTCGCCGCGCTACGGCGAGGCCAGCCTGGTGCGGGAGCTGGAGAAGCGCGGCATCGGCAGGCCCTCCACCTACGCCTCGATCATTTCCACCATCCAGGACCGAGGCTACGTGCGCCTGGAAAACAAGCGCTTCTACGCCGAGAAAATGGGCGACATCGTCACCGAGCGCCTGCAGAACAGCTTCAAGGAGCTGCTGGACTACGGCTTTACCGCCAACATGGAGGAGCGCCTGGATGAGGTTGCCCAGGGCGAGCTGGACTGGCGCGAGCTGCTGGACCGGTTCTATGTCGATTTTCGGCAGCTGCTGGACAAGGCCGAGGAAGCGGAGCCGGCGGGGATGCAGCCCAATGAACCCACGCCCACGGACATCCCCTGCGGCAAGTGCGGGCGCCCGATGCAGATCCGCACCGCCAGCACCGGCGTGTTTCTGGGCTGCTCCGGCTACGCGCTGCCGCCCAAGGAGCGCTGCAAGAACACCATCAATCTGACCCCGGGCGACGAGGCCATCCGCGAGGACGCCGACGATGAGGCGGAGTCGCGCCTGCTGCGCAGCAAGCACCGCTGCAAGCTCTGCAATACCGCCATGGACAGCTACCTGATCGACGAACAGCGCAAGCTGCACGTCTGCGGCAACAACCCCGATTGCCCGGGCTACGAAGTGGAGCAGGGCAAATTCAAGATCAAGGGCTATGACGGTCCGGTGCTGGAGTGCGACAAGTGCGGCGCCGAGATGCAGCTCAAGACCGGCCGCTTCGGCAAGTATTTCGGCTGTACCGCCGAGGACTGCAAGAATACCCGCAAGCTGCTGCGCAGCGGCGAGGCGGCACCGCCGAAGATGGATCCGGTGCCGATGCCGGAGCTTGCCTGCGACAAGGTTGAGGACCACTACATCCTGCGTGACGGCGCCGCCGGCCTGTTCCTGGCCGCCAGCCAGTTCCCGCGCAATCGCGAGACCCGGGCGCCCTTCGTCGACGAACTGCTGCCGCACAAGGGCGAGATCGACCCGAAATACAGCTTCCTGTTCAGCGCCCCGGTAGCCGACCCGCAGGGCAACCGCAGCCAGGTGCGCTACAGCCGCAAGGCCGGCGAACAGTATGTGATGACCGAGGAAGAGGGCAAGCCCACCGGCTGGCGCGCGGTCTACCGCGGCGGTGCCTGGGTGGCCGAGGAGGGCGGCGCCTCCAGCGCCCCAGCGGGGCGAAGGGCGCCCGCGGGGAAAAAAAAGGCCGCGCCCAGGCGCAAGGCGGCGCGCAAGACATCATGAGCTCGCCCCGGGGCCAGGCCAACCACAAGCTCTATCTGGCGCGGCTGCTGCTGGCAGCCTGGCGCCGGGACCTCACCGCCGAGGATATCCCCGCGAGCGTCCTGGCCCAGGCCTTCGGGCCAGCGGTGCGCGGCCACCTGCTGGATGCCTACGGCTGGTTTTTACTGGACCTGCAAAAACCCGCACAGCTGCCGGACACACCGCCACACAGCGTTAGCGCCCTGGCACCCGTGGCGCCGGGCAAGGCCGTACCGGCGGAAATCACCGAGTTCGCGCGGCTGGAGCAGGAGGGCTGGCTCGCCGAGCTGCTGCGGGAACCGGGCACGGCACAACCCCGGCGCAGCAGCGTCAGCCTCGCAGCCCCCAGCACCAATCTGCCCGACCCCGAGACCCTGCTGGCCCAGGCCCAGCTGCTCGAAGACGCCTTCAGCCGCATGGGCGACTTCCTCGACGAATGCTAAAAATGGACCTGACCCTTTATTTTTCCGGGGAAAGTGGACCTGACCCTTTATTTTTTGGGGTTTAGTGAGAGCGGCGGAGGACGCCGACGCTGAGGCCTTCGATGGCGAAGGGCTGTTCGCGCAGGTCGACGCGGATGGGTGCGTAGTCGGCATTTTCCGGCAGCAGCTCGACGATGTGCTTGCTGCTGCCGCGACGGAAGCGCTTCACCGTGACTTCCTCGTCAATGCGCGCCACCACGATGTCGTTGTTGCGCGCCACGTCGGTGCGGTGCACGGCGAGGAGGTCGCCGTCGAGGATGCCCACATCCTGCATGCTGTCGCCCTGAACCCGCAGGAAGTAGTCCGCGGCGGGCTTGAAGAAATCCGGGGGCAGGGCGCAGTAATCCTCGATATGCTCCGCGGCCAGCAGCGGACTGCCGGCCGCCACCCGGCCAATGATGGGAATCCCCGGACTTTCCGGCAGGCGGATGCCGCGGGAGGCACCGGCGATGATTTCGATGGCGCCCTTGCGGGCCAGGGCCTTCAGGTGCTCTTCCGCGGCATTCGCGGACTTGAAGCCCAACTGATTGGCGATATCCGCCCGGGTTGGGGGGTAGCCGGTCTGATCGATATGCTGACGGATGATATCCAGCACCTGCTGCTGCCGCTGCGTAAGCTTTTCCATATTCAGCCCATCTGTGTATTTATACAGTGACTGGGATTATATACAGTAAAACACAGCAACCACAAGGGAGCGTCACAGGTCGGGCCGCGTAGGTCGGGCCGCGCAGGTCGGGCCGCGCAGGCCCGGCTAGTAATCCTCAACGCCGTACATGGCATCCGGCTCGATCATGCTGACGGGGTTGTTCCAGTCCTCGGGATGGAAGGGCAGATCCGGGTCCAGGCTGTCCTCGTCGTCAAGTTCAAAGGGCGAACGCCAGTCTTCAGGTGCGGCGGCCAGCTCCAGCGGCATCATGCGCCAGACGTCCAGATCGTATTCCGCAACCTCTCCGTCCAGGTACTGGGTTTCGATCGTCAGGCTGGCTTCGTCCCAGGCGACCACCTCGAACAGCGTGCCCGTCTCCAGATCCTTGTACCAGCGGCCAACAACAGGGCTCAGCATTTTCATTTCCCCACTCCCTTATGTGCGAACCTGACCCAACATACCATGCGGGCCGGGCCTGTCCATTATGTGTAATCGATCTAAAAACGCCGCTGTAAATAGCGCTTTTCGAGGCCCTCCATTTTCCTGCGGCAGATCAGTCGCTTGCAGCATGCTTGCAAAACTGGCCTGAGGCCCGCCGCCCGCTGTTATACTTGAAGCTCAGGGCAGGACAGTTTCCTAAAGAAGAAAATTGTCTAAACGGGGCAGGTCAGGGAGCACACGTATGGGCAGTATCGGGATTATCGGCGGCACCGGCCTGGAACAACTGCAGGGTCTTGAGCTCGTTCGCGAGCACGCCGTCGACACGCCCTTCGGTACCCCGTCGCGCCCGATACAGGAGGGGCGACTGGCGGGGCAGACACTTTATTTCCTGCATCGCCACGGCAGTCCCCGCACGATCCCGCCCCACCGCATCAACTATCGGGCCAATATCAGCGCCCTGCATGCACTCGGCGTACAGACGCTGGTGGCGGTCAATGCGGTGGGGGGTGTGAGCCCGGACATGCAGCCGGGACGGCTGGTGATTCCGGACCAGCTGATCGACTACACCTGGGGCCGCGAGCACAGCTTCGACGACGGCAGCAGCGGCAGCCTGCAGCATATCGATTTCACCGAACCCTACGACCGCCAGCTGCGTCTGGCCCTGGTGGAGGCAGCGGAAGCGGCGGGGATTACCCACGAGCCCTTCGGCGTCCACGGCGTGACCCAGGGCCCGCGGCTGGAGACCGCCGCCGAGGTCCGGCGCCTGGCCGGTGACGGCTGTGACATCGTGGGCATGACCGGCATGCCCGAGGCCGCCCTGGCCCGGGAACTGGGGATGGCCTACGCCAGCGTCTGCATGGTGGTCAACGCCGCCGCTGGTCTCGGTGATTTACCGCTGAGCCTGGACATGATGCGTCATATCCTGGAGCGGGAGGCGGCGGTGGTCAGAACTCTGCTGGAAACGCTGCTGGCGGCTCTGGCCGCTGCAACAGCGGCAAAATAGCCGCATCGTAATCCGCCTGCTGCAGGTCCTCTGCGCTGAGGGGAGTGATCTTCACCACCAGGCCCAGCAGGGGATGGTCGATATAATGCACCTCACCGGAACGCATCCGCCGCTGTTGCTGCAACAGCACCGCGTGGCGCCAGGGGTAGTCGGGCAGCGCTGCCAATAGCGGTTCCTGCGGCGCCTCCCAGGCCGGGTCGTAACCGGCAACGTCAATAACCTCCGCCAGATCAGGAGCCAGCAACGGGGCCTCCACCGTTTCCAGCGACACGGGCCCCAGCGGCGGCGCCGGCATCCGCCAGCTGCCCGGCAGGTAGCTGCCGTCCGTGTTCAGCCAGAGGTTGGTTTCCAGATGCAGGAAGCGGGACAGGTACAGGGTGATGGTGCCCTGCAGGGCCGGATAGCTGCCGCTGTCGCCGGAGCTGTCCAGAAGCAGCGGCAGCGCCGCGCGCTGACTCGCCACCGGCTGCCACCAAGTTTCGTGAAAGAGCACCCGGTAGGGGCCGTTGCGCTCCATGTAGGCGGCTTTGCCGCGGAACTCGCGGGCGCTGGCCGGCAGTTGCACAAAGGGCGTGGGCGGGCGCGGCGGCGTCTCGGTGAGGACGGCCTCGGGGTCCGCTTCAATATCGACCGGGGTTGGCAAACCGGCCGGCTGCCATTGGGGCTGCAAGTGGATACGCTGCAGTCCGCGCGCATCAACCTCGCTGTAATCGGCGCCCTCGGTGGCGTTCAGGTTCGCCTGCAGGCGCTGGGGATCCAGCAGGAAGCGCAGGCGCTTCGGGTAGGCCAGTACCGGCAAGGGGTCCCATTGCTCGGCGCGCAGGGCCTCCGGACTCGTGTGGGCAACCACCAGCAGCTCCACCTGGAACCAGCGCTGATCCTCCTCGGCGTGCAGGGGCAGCAGGGGCAGGGCCGCCAGGGCGGCCGTTAGCAGGGAGCGGGCAAGGATTGGCATCATCAGGCGGCATCTTCCGTGGCGTCGGCGGCAAAATTGTCAAGCAGCTGGTCGACAAACTGCTGGCGCTGTTCGGGCTCCTCCAGGCTGCGCTTGAAGCGCAGCCGCATCGACCCCGCCAGCTGGTAGCCTCTGGGGTCGGACTGCACCAGCTTCACCAGACTCAGCGGATTGACCCGCGTGGACTCCCGGAAATCGATGTTACCACCGCCCGGGCCAACCTCAATGCCGGCGATGCCCAGGGCGTCGGCGCGAATCCGCAGCCGCGCCACCTGCACCAGGTTCTTCACCTGCTGCGGCAGCAGGCCAAAGCGGTCGATCATCTCCACCTGGATCGCCCGCAGTGCCTGCTCGTCCGCCGCCGCAGCGATGCGCTTGTAGAGAATCAGGCGCGTATTGATATCCGGCAGGTAGTCCTCGGGAATCAGCGCCGGCTGGTGCAGGTTGATTTCGGTGCCGCTGTCCAGAGGCGTGTCCAGGTCCGGAATTTCGCCGCGGCGCAGGGCCGCCACCGCCCGCTCCAGCATGCGCATGTAGAGGGCGAAGCCGACGCTCTGGATCTGGCCGCTCTGCTCGTCTCCCAGCAGTTCGCCGGCGCCGCGGATCTCCAGGTCATGGGTGGCGAGCAGATAGCCGGCACCCAGATCGCCCGCGGCCTCGATCGCCTCCAGGCGCTTTTCCGCATCCGGCGTAATGGCCGAGCGCGGCGGGCACAGCAGATAGGCATAGGCCTGGTGGTGGGAGCGCCCCACCCGGCCGCGCAGCTGGTGCAGCTGGGCCAGACCAAACTTGTCCGCGCGCTCGATGATAATCGTGTTGGCGTTGGGGATGTCGATGCCGGTCTCGATAATCGTGGTGCACAGCAGAATGTGGTGGTGCTGGTGATAGAAGGCCGACATCACCTGCTCCAGCTGGGTCTCCCGCATCTGCCCGTGGGCCACGGCGATCGACAGGTCCGGCAGCAGCTCGCGCAGCTTGCGCGCGGCCTCCTCGATGGTGCGGACCTCGTTGTGCAGGTAGTACACCTGGCCGCCGCGCAGGGTTTCCCGCAGCACGGCTTCGCGGATCAGGGCGATGTTGTGTTCGCGGACAAAGGTCTTGATCGACAGCCGCCGCGCCGGCGGGGTGGCGATCACGGAAAGATCGCGCATCCCCCCCAGGGCCATATTCAGGGTGCGGGGGATGGGTGTCGCGGTCAGGGTCAGGATATCCACCTCCGCGCGCAGGGCCTTGATCGCTTCCTTCTGCTTGACCCCGAAGCGATGTTCCTCGTCGATGATCAGCAGGCCCAGGTCCTTGAAGCGGAAATCCTTCGACAGCAGCTTGTGGGTGCCCACCAGGATGTCGACGGGGGGCGAGGTGGTATACTCTTCCGTCCCCCGTCCGGTCTCCCCGAAAGCCCCGACTCCGTGAGAGTCGTCCATCACCACCACCACGTTCTCGGGGTACCCCTCGTCGTGCCTACGGGCCAGTTCCATGATCCGGGCCATGGGCGCGTGGTCGCCCCGCATGCTGAAGA
>JBLRXF010000079.1:0-10473 GCA_047920875.1 Haliea sp.
CCACCAGCAGGGGGAGCAACAGGAGCGGCAGCGCACTTGCCAGTGGCAGCGGCGCGGACGTCTTGCACAGCAGACATTCTGCTGGCGCGTCACCAAGCCCGTGGGCATGGCTCGCCTCCAGGGCCTGCACACCCGTGAGACACAGCAGCGCCGCGACCGCAATAATGCGGGCTAAACGGCCACTGCGGGCTCTCAGGGTGAAAGGAAAAACCATACAGACTGCAACATGATGATCGAAATGACGCAGGAGTATACCCACTTCTGCGGCAGGCAGCCAAGCCTTCCGTGACCGGTTTTCGCCCGCTTAAATCTCAGGCAGAGAGTTGCTCCAGCATGCTGGCCATTTTGGCATGCAGCATAGTGACGCCCTTTAGCGGCCGCACCATCACCTTGAATTCGACAATGCGGCCATCCGGATTGAAGGTGATGATATCGACGCCGTTAACGGTGATGCCGTCAATATCGCAGATGAACTCAAGCACCGCATGCGGCTCGGCAACCACTTCCTTGACGTAGCGGAAACTGTCGTTGAACACTGCCATGGCGCCGGTCAGGTACAGGCGGGTCAAGTCACGCCCCTCTTGCGGCCGGTGCACTACCGGCGACCAGAACACGCAGTCCTCTGCCAACAGCCCATCGAGGCCCGACGGATCCCCTGACTTGACGATCTGGTGCCACTCGGCGAGAGCCTGCTGCATATTGCCTCCGGGGTCTATCAGAGCCGCAAAGATGCCACCGGAGGGCCGCTTTGTCCATGCGCATGGCGCGTAACACACCGCTAGGGGAGCGCGGCGATGAAGCTGTCAATGGCGCGCCTCGACTCTGACTCATCCAGCGTAGGTGCATGACCGCGGAGGGGAATCTCGGCACTGACCAGGTCAGGTTTGCGCCGCTGCATCTCTGCCACACACTCCGCAGCCAGAATATCGGAGTTGGTCCCGCGAATAACCAGCATTGGCAGCGAGCGGATGGACTCAAATACCGGCCAAAGATCAGGTGGTACTGCGTTGTCATCGCTGGCGGCCATGGGCTGGGCGATGGCCGGATCATAGGCCAGCACCGGCACACCGTCGACCTCGCGGTACAGCGCACGGGCAAAAACCAGCCAGTCCTGGTCGTCAAAATCGGGGAAAGCATCGGCATTGATGGCGCAGATCTGGGCAGCAGCCTGCTGCCAGTTGGCAACCGGCTGAGACTTGCCGACATAGCGCTTGATCCGCTCCAGACCCGCCGGATCGACCACCGGGCCAATGTCGTTGAGCACAATGCCGCTGACCCGGGCTGGCTGCATGGCCGCCATCAGCATCGCCATCAGGCCGCCCATGGAGGTGCCAACCAGCAGAGCCTGCTCGATACCCTGACGGTCCAGCAGGGTAAACATGTCCTGCACGTAGCTGCCGGGGTGGTAGTTGGCTGGGTTGGAGTCGTAGTCTGAGCGGCCACGGCCGCGCTGTTCGGCTACCAGCACCCGATAGCGCTGCGCCAGATGCGGCGCAAGGCCCGCAAAATCCGCGGAGTTGCGGGTCAGGCCATGCATGCACAGGGCGACCGGTGCCCCTGGTCCGGGTCCGGCGTAATCGCGCGCGTACAGACGGAGGCCATCGGCGCTGTGATACCAGAAGTCCGCAAATTCAGTCATGCAACAGCTCCGTAAACTGCCCGCGCAGCTCGCGCTTGAGTATTTTGCCGTTGGGATTGCGCGGCAGACTGTCAGCAAAACGCAGCCCTGCCAGCCGCTGCTGCTTCCCGAGGCGAGCATTGGCCCAGGCCAAGAGGTCATCGGCACTGTCGGTAGCATCCGCTTCCGGCACCACCACCGCCAGCGGGGTTTCACCCCAGCGGTCACTGGCTATCCCGATGACGGCAACATCGTTCACCGAGGGATGCTGCACCAGCACTGCCTCGATATCCTGCGGATACACATTCTGTCCGCCGGACAGGATCATGTCCTTTTTCCGGTCGACAATAAAGAGGAAACCCTGCTCGTCAAGGTAACCGATATCCCCCGAGCGCAGCCACTGCACGCCCTGACCATCGACAAATTCAGACTCGCGGTTGGCGTCATCCCGACGCCAGTAGCCGGGCATGGTAATCCGCCCCCGGGACAGGATTTCACCCGGGATGTTACTGCCCAAAACCCGGTTTTCCTCATCGATTATGCAGATATCGGTGCCAATCAGCGGCTTGCCCACCGAATCCCAGCGCCCCTCCGCCTCCTCTGGCTCCAGGGTGGTGATGATCCCCTCTGTCAGCCCGTACAACTCAATAATGCCGCAGGGGAAGTGGCGGAAGATTTTCCGCTTGAGGCCCTCGCGCAGAGGCGAGCCACAGCTCATCATGGCATGCATACTACTGACGTCGTAGCTGCCCTGCGCCATCACCTCGCACACCCGCTGGAACTGCACCGGCACCATGGCTGTGTGGGTAATGCGCTCGCGTTCCACGGTGCGAAGAAACTCGACCGGATCGAACCGTCCATGGACTACCAGTGTGCCGCCTGCGAGCACCGTGCACAGCATCGCCACCCAGGAAATGTTGGAATACAGACCCAGGGTAAGCAAAGTGCGCGCGACGCCGTGATAGCGCAGGGCAATCGCGAGGTCATAGGCCCAGTCGCGGCGGGTGCGGTGACTGTGCAGTATGCCCTTGGGCTGACCCGTCGTGCCGGAACTGTAAATGATGTTGAGCGGCGCATCCGGCGTCAACGACACGGCAGGCAGCTCTGTTGCTTGCCCGGCGCAGAGCTGACCGAGGCCCACCCAGACGCCGTCACTGTCACCTGCTGTGACACACAGGCGCAGGGAATCTGGCAGGGACGGCAGCAAAGTCTGCAGGCGCGCCTGCTGGTCTGCGGAAACCACCAGCGCGGCAATTCCCGCATCCCGCAACATGGACACCAGAGCTTCATCAGTGACCGACAGGTTGACCGGAACCGAAACCGCACCCGCGGCCAGGCTTCCGAACAGGGTCTGCAGCATCGGCAGGCCGTTGCTCATGACCACGCCCACGCGGTCTCCCACAGCCACCCCGCGGGACAGCAGCCCATGGGCAAACTGGTGGTTGGCCGCGGTGAACCGGTCCCAGTCCAGACGGATGTCGCCACAGATCACCGCGGGTTTGTGGGCACGCCATTTACCGTGCAGGGCCAGAATTTCCGGCAACAGTGGCACTGGCGCCTCGAATGCACTCATGCTGCTCACCCCGGCCTAGAAGCGGTATTCCACCGTTGCTGTCACAGTCCGCGGCGGCGCATAGAAGACTGAAGTGTTGTCTTCCAGGCCCAGTCGCGAGGGGCAGCCGCCGGAGCCGAAACAGTAGCCCGCGGTCTTGATTGCCTCGTCGGCCAGGTTCTTGCCATGCAGGCCGATCAGCCACTGATCGTCCGCGCTGAGCCAGACAATGCTCGCATTCACGATGTCATGGCTTTTCTGGTCGATGACCGGCACCGGCACCTCAAACTGGGATACATCACCCTTGTAGGACCAGTTCACATTCGCGGTTATGTCACCGGCAGCAAAACCGGTAGTGTAGGTGAGGCCAACATAGGCCATTTCCTCCGGCGTGTTCTGTACCGCACGCTGGTCGGACACATCTACCCCGAATAGCTCCCACTCCTTGATCTCCGCGTCCAGGAAGCTGAGGGCAAGCTGCAGGCTGAAGCCCTGGCCCAGCAGCACATTCCCCTCCAGCTCGATACCCGAGATCTTCGCCTCACCGGCATTGGTGACCGTACCGACGAAGCCATCGTTAACGCCGTCGCCGTCACTGTCGACCCCTACCGAACCGGGGATTTGCATGTCCTTGTAATCACTGTAGAAGACCGCGATGTTGGTGACTGCGCGGCCGTTCAGCCAGGTGGTCTTGTAGCCCAGCTCCCAGGAATCCAGCGTTTCCGGGTCAAAACCGCGCTCCACCTCAGGGGTCAGGAAATTGGCGCCGCGCGGGTCGAAACTGCCCGCCTTCCAGCCCTGGCTATAGCTGGCGTAGACCGTAGTATCGTCATTGAGAGCGTAGCTGAGATTGATCCGCGGCGAGAAATCAGTGTAGGTCTTGCTGGCTTCGAAGTCGCTGGTCGCGCCCAGGAAGATGGCGGTGTCGTTGCCGAGAAAGGGTGAACCAAAGCCGAGGTAGTTGGCGCGGAAGATGTCCGCACTGCGTTTGTCCTCGGTGTAGCGGCCGCCGACGGAAAGCGACAGGGCGTCGGTCAGGCGATAGGTCGCGTCCGCAAACAGTGACCAGGCCTCCGTATCCACGGTGCCGCCGGTGTAGGCCGTCACCGGGCCGATCTGCCCCAGGACCACGTCAAAATCGTTGGAGGCTGTTGCATCCAGATAGTAAAAACCGGCGACAACGTTCCAGCGGTCGGCGTTGTACAGCAGCTGGAATTCCTGACTGAACTGTTCGTTGTCGTAGATCACCGGGGCATCAAAATCCATGACCGCCAGGCCATCAAAGTCGATCACCGATTCGGTGTAGTCTTCGCGCCAGGCGCTGATGGAGCGCAGGGTGGTGGTGTCGTTCAGGTTCCAGTCCACCGACAGCATCAGGCCTTCGGCGTCGATCTCGTTGTTGCCGTTGATTCCTGCGGTGGAAATCGCCTCCGCGGCGCCGGCCGTGGTGTCATAGCGGTTGCGCAGCACTGGCACGCCACTGACCGCGCCCGGGAAGGGCCGGTAGCCGGCAACGGGGTTGGTCTTGTCGTTGAGCTTGTCGTACGCGATCCGGATCAACCAGTCGTCGTTGGGCAGCCACTCGGCACTGGCACGCCAGGCAAACAAATCCTTGTCATAGTGCTCGGCGCCGGTGGTGAGGTTCTTGCCGTAACCGTCGCGGTTCAGCGATGCCACCGTCGCCCCAACGCGGAAGGTGTCGGTCACCGGTGCTGACGCAGTGCCCACCAGATCCCGCTGGTTATAGCTACCCATGGAGCCTTTCAGGCGCACCTCCGCCTCGTCGCTGAGCCTGCGGGTTACGTACTTGATCGCTCCACCCACGGCGTTGCGGCCGTACAGTGTGCCCTGGGGGCCGCGCAGTACTTCCACCCGCTCTACGTCGTAGATATCCAGCAGCGCGCCCTGGGGACGGGCGATGTAGACGTCGTCCAGGTATAACGCCACACCCTGCTCGAAACCAGCGAGAGGATCCTGCTGGCCAACGCCGCGGATAAAGGCGGTCAGCGTAGTGCTGGTGGCCCGGGAGGGCTCGAGGGTCACACTGGGAATCATCTGCGCCAGTTCGCTGATATCGGCGGCGCCGCGCAAGCGCAGGGCGTCACCGGACAGGGCGGTAACCGCGATGGGCACATCCTGCAGGTTCTCGGCCCGGCGCCGGGCGGTAACCACCACTTCTTCCAGCATCAGGGCCTGGCCGCTCTGGGCCACAGCGGGGGTGAACTGGGCTGCCGAGGCCAGGGCAACTGCAAGGGCAATAGCGGAGCGCGGTGCGAATGCTTTCATGGTGGTCACCTTTTTCATTATGAGTGGTGTGGTCGAAACTGTGCTCGCGACAGTTATTCAACAGCTGTTGAATTCTGGAGCAAAATATTCAACATGTGTTGAAATGTCAAGAGGGGCTGACCACGGAATCGGGAAATTCAGGTTTCGGCCGTGTCAGCAAGAGCCCCAGCAGCCCGTACCCGAGGGCCAGGAAAATGGCGTAGCTGGCGGACACTGCCGGATTCTGTACCAGCCCGGAAAAGGTCAGAGCGAGGTGGGTAGACAGGCCCAGCAGAGCTGCCCCCAGCACCACCCAAAGGGGGATATGGCGCCGTACCAGCACCCCAAACAGCACCGGTACGATGGAGGCTGCGGCCAGGCCATACACCCCTTTCTGGGCAAAGAGTCCGATCAGGGGTGGCGGGTTCCAGGCCAGAATGACGCCGACGACCCCGACCAGGACCAGAACAATGCGCGACAGCAACAGCGCGTTGTAACGTTCACCGAAGAGAGGCTGAACGATATCGCTGACCACCATGGCCGACAGGGACACCAGAATACCGTCGAGGGTACTCATGCCCGCGGCCAGCAGGGTCAGGAAGATGAACACCAGCACATACTCGCCCCACAGGGAGCTGCCGAACTCGAACAGCAGGTACTCCCGGACCACGGTATCCTGCTCGGGGACTTCGAGCCCGGCCAGGCGGGCGTAGAACCCGATCATCAGCATCAGGGAAAAAACCGTGCCCACCACCACCGTGGTAGCAATGAACTTGCCGATATCGCGCTCGCTGCGCAGGTACAGCACCTTGGTCAGGATATGTGGCTGCATCATCAGGGCGAAAGTCACTACGAAGCCGCTGACAAAGACCGAGAAGAAATCGAAGTAGAGCTCGCTGCTGCTATTGAAAGCCCCGGCATAGCCCACGCTGACACCGCGCAGCGCCCCCAGCGGATCATCGCCAAAGTATTTCCAGCCCTGCACGAACAGGATGACCGTAATCGCGAGCATCATCATGCCCTGCAGGGTGTTGGTATAGGCATGGGCGTAGGTCCCGCCCATCAACACATACGAGAACACGAACACCAGCACCAGGATCAGCGCGGTCTTCTGGTCCACGGGGAACAGCCCTGTCAGCAACAGGCTGCAACCCACCAGGATCAACACCACGAAGGTGATCGACAGCAGATTGATAAAGGCGAAAAACAGGCTCAGCCCGCGGTGGTTGTAGCGGTAGAAGATCCACTGGGGAATGGTCAGGGCCTGGCTGCTCTCGCCCAGGCGCAGGAAGCCCCGGGTCAGGACCAGGAAGGCGGTGAGAATACCCAGGGACCCGGCGAGGCCGTAGTGGAGATAGGCGCTCAAGCCGTGGCTGTACACAAAACCCGGGTTGATCACGAAAGTTGCGGTGGAGGCGATGGATGCCGCCAGGGTGATGCCAATCAGGTAGGGGCTCATGTCCTTGTTGCCGATGGAGAAGCCGCGGATGTCGCGGGTGCGGCGCATACCCACCCAGGACAACCAGAACACCAACACAACATAGCTTGCAGTAATCAGGTACTTGAACAGATCGGGGGTCATGGCGGGGTGCCCGGTTATAGTTATGGTATTGATCCGGACCGGATTCTGAACAAAACCGGCGCACATTTCAACAAGCGTTGAAATTTAAACTATGCTATTGTCCCGCCGGACAGGACGACACGCAGCGACCATGAGCAACGCCCGCAGCCAGCCAAAACGAGAACGCATTCTGGACGTCGCGGAGGAGCTGTTCGCGCTGCACGGCTACGATGGCGTGACCCTGCGCCAGATTGCCAAGGGCGCCGGTGTTGATGTGGCACTGGCCAGCTACCACTTCGGCAAGAAACTGGACCTGTTCAACGCAGTGTTCGAACGCCGGGCAGCGCTGCTCAACAGCGCCCGCCTCGACGCCCTGCGGGCCTGCCAGCAATCGGCGGGGCGCCAGGGCCCCAGCGTGGAACAGATTATCGAAGCCTTCCTGCGGCCACTGGAACTGGCACAGGAAACAGGCGATCCCGGGTGGCAGCACTATCTGGCGCTGATCGCTTATATCAACAACTCCCCCTACTGGGGTCCGCGGATGATGTCCAAGCTATTCGACCAGCTGGTGAGCGAGTTTATCGCGGCTCTGCGCACGGCATTGCCGGAGGCCAGGGACGAGGACCTCTACTGGTGCTACCACAACCTGTCCGGCGCATTGACCCTGACCCTGGCACAGACTGGCCGCATCGACAAGCTGTCCGGTGGCAAGTGCCGCTCCGCCGATTTCGAGGCCGCCTACGATCACATGATCCCCTTCGTCGCCGCAGGCTTCAAACAGGTCTGCGGCAAGCGCTCAGCCTGAGACGGCCGCACCTCGCCGGCCGCACCTCGCCGGCCGCACCTCGCCGGCAGGATGCTACAGATCAGTCTCGCGCTGGAAGTCGCCCTCAATACGCTGCTGCAGCTCGAAGCGAGTGACGCCATTGTGGCTGTTGCTGGCCTGCATGCGCTGCTGGTAGCGCTGACGCCGATACTGGGCGACCAGGCGTGGAAACCGCTCCTCCTCCAGTTCCCCGGCAATCAGGGCTTCGATGAACGCGATATCAATGCCGACCCGGTAGGCAATGCGGCTGGGGCGGATGCGGTGGGCGTGGAACTCGGCCACGATGTGCAGCTGCTGCTCGCGGCTGTAGTGACACTGACGCGAATAGCCGTAGGGGGGCGACGGCGTGCGGGAGTCTATGTTGGCTGGGCCATTTTCCATGGCGCTGTTTTAGCAGGAGCCACCGCTGATGCCAAGTCAAAAGCGACAGGCCTGGCCATAAAAGACCTCAGGTAGCGGTTAATTTCGCCGGAAGGCGCTACTATACTGCCTTGAGAGCATATGCAGTTCTGTACCACTGGCCATCAAGAGGATAACAGCCATGAACGCACCGCAATCAGTTACTCAGGCCGAAGACATCGAGCAACGCATGCTGCAGGCACTGGAAGCCCAGCGCAAGGACTACCTGCGTGAAGGCGACGTCTCTGCCGAAACCCGCATCGACCGCCTGGATCGCGGTATTGATGTCGTGCTCAAGTATCAGGACAAAATCGTCGAAGCGCTGAACGCGGATTTCAGCTGCAGGGCGCGCCAGGTCAGCCTGCTGACCGACGTGGCCGCCGCGGTCACGCCGCTCAAACATGCGCGCAAACACCTGCGCAAATGGATGCGACCCCAGCGCCGACCCACCATGTTCCCCCTCAACCTGTTCGGCGGCCGCTCCCGCATCGAGTACCAGCCCCTGGGCGTTGTCGGCGTGATCTCACCCTGGAACTTCCCGGTGAACCTGACCTTCGGTCCCTTGGCGGGGATTCTCGCCGCGGGCAACAGGGCCTTGATCAAACCTTCGGAATTCACCCCCGCCACTTCTGAGGTGATGGCGGCAATGGTTGCCGAGGCCTGGGACGCGAAAGAAGTCGCCATCTTTACCGGAGGCCCGGAAGTGGGGCAGGCTTTTTCCGGCCTGCCCTTTGACCACCTGCTGTTCACCGGCGCCACCTCCGTTGCCCGCCACATCATGACTGCGGCAGCACGCAACCTGGTACCGGTTACTCTGGAACTGGGCGGCAAGTCCCCGGTCATCATTTCCCGCAGCGCCAACCTGGAGCAGAGCCTGGAGCGGATCATGCTCGGCAAGACGCTCAACGCCGGCCAGATCTGCCTGGCGCCGGACTACCTGATGGTCCCGGAAGAGAAGCTGCAGGAAGTAATTGCCGCGGCAGAAAAGGCCGTCAGCGCAATGTATCCGACCATCCTCGCCAACCCCGAGTACACCGCCGTGGTCAACGAACGCCACTACGAGCGCCTGACCGGTTACCTGCGCGAGGCCGAGGAGCGCGGCATCAAGACCATCGCAATCAATCCCGGCAAGGAGGATTTCAGCGCCCAGCAGGGCAATCGCAAAATTCCGCCGACCCTTATCCCGCAGCCCGCGGATGATCTCAAGGTCATGCAGGAGGAGCTGTTTGGCCCCCTGCTGCCCATCCGCACCTACAAGGACTTCAACGAGACCATCGATTACGTCAACGCCAACCCGCGGCCCCTGGCGGCGTACTACTTCGGCAGCGACAAGGGCGAAGAGGAAGCCGTGCTCAAGCGCACCACCTCCGGCGGCGCCTGCATCAACGACGTCATCATGCACGTCATGCAGGAAGAGCTGCCCTTCGGCGGCGTTGGTCCCAGCGGCATGGGTGCCTACCACGGCGAAGCGGGCTTCCGCACCTTCAGTCATGCCAAGTCCGTCTACCGGCAGGCGGGCATCAACGTCGGCAAGCTGGGCGGCATGCTGCCGCCCTACAGCAAGGCCACGGAGAAGACCATCAGCATGCAGGTCAAAAAGTAGTACTCAAGGGGGGCGGCAATGCGATTGTGGCTGCGTTATCTCGCCCTGATCGCCGCTGTCCTGCTACCATGTGCGGCTATGACAGAAGCCGCCAGTTCCCCGATTGTTATCGCCCACCGCGGCGCCAGCGGCTATGTGCCCGAGCACACCCTGGCAGCCAAGGCCATGGCCCATGCCATGGGCGCCGACTATATTGAACAGGATGTGGTGCTGACTCGCGATGGCATCCCCATCGTCCTCCACGACATCCACCTGGAATCCACCACGGACGTCGCCCAGCGGTTTCCCGACCGCGCCCGGGCGGACGGCCGCTATTACGCCATCGACTTCAGTCTCGCTGAAATCCGCACCCTGCGCGCACATGAGCGCACCGGGCCGGATGGAAACGCTGCTTTCCCCGCCCGCTTCCCCCTGGGGCCGGGCCTGTTTACCGTCCCCACCCTGGCAGAGGAAATCGACCTCATCAGCGGCCTGGACCATAGCCGTGGCCGCAAGACCGGGCTCTATATCGAATTCAAGGCACCCAATTTTCACCGCCAGGAGGGACACGACATTGCCCGCCGGGTGCTGGACGTACTGGTGGAAAAGGGCTACGACCAGCGCCGTGAGCAGGTCTTTCTGCAGTGCTTTGACGACGCCACCCTGCGCT
>JBLRXF010000080.1:0-10408 GCA_047920875.1 Haliea sp.
GCCACAGCGGCATGGGCAATTACCGGGGCCGCGACGGTTTCCGCACCTTCAGCCACGCCCGCGGTGTCTACGAGGAGGGCTGGGTGAATATTGCCAAGCTGGCGGGCACCCTGCCGCCCTACGGCGAGAAGATCGCGAAGATGCTGGAGGGCCAGATCAAGCGCTGAGCGCGAGCGCGGCCCGCGGGCTCAGGTCCGGAACTGTTTCCGCAGGCCGTCCCAGCAGCGGATATAGTCGCGCTGCCGCAGCTCCGTTGCCAGCGACCAGGGCGTGGGCTGGAACAGGTAGCGCGATTCCAGCATAAAGGCCAATGTGTTTTGATAGCGCTCCGGCGCCAGGGTCTCTTCGCTGGCTCTGGTAAAGACCGCCGCTTCCGGCCCGTGGGGCGACATGCAGTTGTGCAGGCTGCCCCCGCCCGGCAGGAAGCCTGCTTCCCTGGCCTCGTACACGCCTTCAATCAGTCCCATGTACTCGCTCATGATATTCCGGTGATACCAGGGCGGGCGGAAGGTGTCCTCGGTCACCGTCCAGCGCGGCGGGAAGATCACGAAGTCGGCGTTGGCGACACCGGCGGTGTCCGAGGGTGATGTCAGTACGGTATAGATACTGGGGTCGGGATGATCGTAGCTCACCGAGCCCATGACATTGAATCGGGACAGCGCATATTTGTAGGGCGCCGAGTTGCCTGTCCAGGCCACCACATCCAGCGGTGAATGGCCGATGTCGCAGCGATACAGGTGGCCGCCGAATTTGCACAGCAGCTCGAAGTTGCCCTCGAATTCCTCAAAGGCAGCCACGGGATACTGAAAATCGCGGTCATTGGCGAAGCCGTTGGCCCCCACCGGGCCGCGCTCGGGCAGGGTCAGGGGGGCGCCGTAGTTTTCGCACAGATAGCCCCTCGCGGGGCCGGCCGGCAGGTCGACTGCAAACTTCATTCCTCGGGGCACCACAGCGATCTCGCCGGGCTGCAGATGGAGGCGCCCGCACTCGGTGCGCAGCAGCAGCTCTCCCTGCTGCGGGATCAACAGCCACTCGCCATCGGCGCAGTAGAAATAACGCCCGCTCATCGAGGCACTGGCCGCGTACAGGTGTATCGCCATGCCTGTCTGCGCACGGGCATCACCGCAGGTGGCAACGGTGGTCAGGCCGTCAATGATGTCTGTGCCAGCTCCGGGAAGGGGCAGGGGATCCCAGCGCAGCAGGTTCGGCGGGGTCGGTCCGGCGAGAGGGCCCGTGAGGATTCGCTGGCCGCCGCCGGCGAAGGGTTCGTAGTCACCCTGCATCACGGAGGGGCGTATGCGGTAGAGCCAGCTGCGGCGATTGGCGGCGCGGGGCGCTGTAAACGCCGTGGTGCTGAACTGTTCCGCATACAGGCCATGATTGACCCTCTGCGGACTGAAACGTCCTATGGGAAGCGCATTGGAGACGGCCTCGGTTTCATGCTCGTTGCCAAATCCGGTGAGGTACCGGAGGTCGGTGGGTGCCATGCCAGGTGCTCTCCCGGTGCCCGCAAGTGAACGCAGTCTGACATGTAGTTACAAATGAAATCAAATGATCCCGCGCCGGCTAGGGCAGCCGGAACGCGACCAGCGCGTCGCCCATGGTGGAGCCCAGCATGCGGTTGCCGCCGGCGGCAATCACGACGAACTGGCTGCCATCAGCGAGCCTGTAGGTCATGGGTGTGGCGTGGCCGCCCGCCGGCAGCCTGGCTTTCCACAATTCCACTCCGGTTTCAGTGGCAAAGGCGCGCAGGTAGCTGTCGGTGGCGGCGGCAATGAAGGTCAGGCCGCTGGCGGTGACCAGGGAGCCGCCGCTGTTGGGTACGCCCAGATCCAGCCACAGGGGGAAGGGTGCCAGGTCCCGGGTGCTGCCCAGCGGCACTTCCCAGGCCTTCCTGCCGGTGGTCATGTCGATGGCGGTCAGTACGCCCCAGGGTGGCCGGTTGCAGGGCGCGCCCAGGGGCGACAGGAAGGGGCGGCGCTTTACCGCATAGGGCGTATCCAGCTGCAGCTCCACGCGCTCGGCAAAGTCCGGCGACTCCACCACCTCCCTCGGTATCAGTTGAATAATGGCGGGCACCCGGCTGGTATTGGCCAGCAGCAGTTTGCGCACCGGGTCCCAGCTGACGCTGCCCCAGTTGCTGCCCCCCATGAAGCCCGGATACACCAGGGTGGGCTGAGTGCTGATCGGGGTGTAGAGGCCCTCGTAATTCAATTCCCGGAACTGCTTGATGCAGGCGCGCTTGTCGAACCAGGCGAAGCCGAACATGTCCTCTTCAGTCAACTCCGTCGGGTGCAGGGCTTCGGGCAGCACTGGCCAGGGCTGGGTTGGAGAAAGCGCTTCCGGCGCTGGTCCACCTTGAGGTGCAGGGCGTTCCTCAACCGTGAACAGGGGTTCACCGGTCTCCCGATTCAAGACGAACAGGAACCCCATCTTGGTGGCCTGCACCAGCGCGGGAATGGGGCCGTCCGGTCCGGGGAAGTCGAAGAGCACCGGCTGTGAGGGCACATCGTAGTCCCAGACATCGTTGTGTACGGTCTGGTAGTGCCACACCCGCTCCCCGGTGGTGATATTCAGAGCCACCACAGAGCTGCCGAAAGCGTCGATCCCATCGCGCTCGCCGCCGTAATAGTCTCCCGCCGGATTGCCGGTAGGGATGAAGACCAGGCCGCGCTCGGCATCGGCGGAGAGCGGTGCCCAGGCGTTGGGGCTGCCCGGTGTATAGGCCTCGGCGCGCTGTTTTTCCGGTAGCACCGCTTCCCAGTCCCAGACCAGTGCACCGCTGCGCGCGTCGAAGGCTCGAATGACGCCGCTGGGGACGCCGCCGCGGCGCAGGTCGGCAACATGGGCGCCGGTGACGATACGATCGCCGACCACCAAGGGAGGCGAGGTGAGCGCATATTCCGCAGGGCCCACGTCTCCCAGGGCTGCCGTCAGGTCCACCTCACCGCCTTCGCCGAATCCCTCGCAGGGTTTGCCGGTGCTCGCGTCGAGGGCGAGCAGGCGCCCGTCCAGGGTGCCGGCAACAATGCGCGCCGCGCAGGCTTGCCCCGGGGTTGCGTCCTGGTCCGCATGATAAGCAACGCCGCGACAGGTGACGCTGTACAGCCCGCGCAGTTCCGGGTCGGCATCATAGTGCCAGCGTTCGGCACCGGTGGCGGGGTCCAGGGCAATGATCCGGTTGCGGGGAGAACACAGATACAGCGTCTCCTGGGCAAGAATGGGGGTCACCTGCATCGCCGGGCTGTTGAACGCGTCGGGGAAGGACTCAGGTGCCAGATCGCCGCTGTTGAATGTCCACGCAAGCTGCAACGTCTCGACGTTGGCCGGGGTAATCTGGTCCTGGACCGAAAAACGGCTGCCGCCCAGATCGCCGCCATAGTGTGGCCAGCCGCTGTGGGTTGTCAGGAGTTCGGCGGGCACCGCCAGTGGCGCCTCGGTGAGCGTGTCAGCGCTGCAGGCTGTGAGCAGGGTGGCACAGGCCAGCGCCGCGAGGCGGCTACGGTGCGGTGGCAGCAGATACATGTGGGGGGTGTCCTCCGTGGCAAGGCTAACTGACTGGACCAATGGGTGAATTAGGCAGCCGCCTGGGCGGATTCCCCGAGCGGAAAACTTTCCAGCGGCCCTTGATTGCACTAGTCTGATCAGCACAAGAATGATAAGCAAATGCCGGAGGATAGCCCTTTGTACGATCTGCTGATTTGTAACGGTAAAATTGTTGACGGCACTGGCCGGCCCGCCTATCTGGGCAACGTGGCCATTGTCGACGGGCGGGTTGCCGCCGTGGGTGCTGTGTCGGGCGAGGCGCGCCGGGTAATTGATGCCGATGGCCTGCTGGTAGCGCCGGGCTGGGTCGATACCCATTCGCACATGGACGGCCAGGCCACCTGGGACCCTTACTGCAGCCCGGCCTCGAACCACGGCATCACCACCCTGGTGATGGGCAATTGCGGCGTTGGCTTTGCACCCTGCAAGCCGGATGCTGCCGAACGCCAGCGGATGATTGAGGTGATGGAGGATGTCGAGGACATCCCCGGCGCTGCCTTGGTAGAAGGCATCACCTGGGAGTGGGAAAGCTTCCCCGAATACCTGGATGCGCTGGACCGCATGCCCCGCGCCATTGATATCGGTGCCCAGGTCCCGCACTGCGCGGTGCGCACCTATGTCATGGGCGAACGGGGTGTGAACAATGAGCCCGCGACCGAGGAGGATATTGCGCAGATGGCGGCGATTGTCCGCGACGGCCTGACCGCGGGTGCCGTGGGCTTCACCACCTCCCGCACGCAGCTGCATACGACCCGCAATGGCGCAGTCATGCCCGGCACCTATGCAGACGCCGGCGAACTGCTGGGTATCGGCAAGGTACTTGGGGAGACGGGCCAGGGCATCTACGGCCTTGTGTCGGATTTCAGCAACTGGGAAGAGGAGATGGCGTGGATGAAGCGTCTCTCCATCGACAACAACTGTCAGGTCAATTTTGTTCTGTTCTACCGTACGGAGGACGACTGGCCCCGGGTGCTCAAGCAGCTGCAGTATGTGCAGGACGCCCGCGCCGAGGGCGCGCGCCTGATCCCCCATGTCGGTGCACGCCCGGTCAACATCCTCATGGGCTGGGAAGGCACGGTCAATCCTTTCATGTTCCACCAGGCCTACGCGCCCCTGGCGGGGCTGGAGCCGGAGGCACGGCTGCAGCAGCTGCGCGATCCCGCTGTGCGCCAGGCCATCGTCAGCGAAACACCGCCGCACCTGGGCCACGACATCATGGACAAGATCGTTACCGGGTTTGATAACCAGTACGTGCTGGGCGAGCAGCCCGACTACGAACCCGCCTACGAGGACAGTGTTGCATTCCTGGCACAGCAGGCTGGCGTAACCCCCGCCGAATTCGCCTACGATGCACTGCTGGAGAACGACGGCAAGCGCATGTTGTACTGCCCGCTGTTCGGCTACGATAACCGCAACCTGGACCGGCAGATGCAGATGCTGGCGGATGAGAACGCGGTGATCAGCCTGGCGGACACTGGCGCTCACTGCGGCGTGTTGTGCGATGCCAGCATCCCCACCTGGCTGCTCAGCTACCTGGTGCGCGACCGCACCCGGGGCGAACGCATCGGGCTTGAGCAGGCAGTGCGCATGCATACACAGGACACCGCGCGCTGCATGGGCTTTCTCGACCGCGGCACCCTGGAGCCGGGGATGAAGGCCGATATCAACATCATCGACCTGAAGCATTTGGGGATCGAGACGCCCGCGGTAATCTACGATTTACCGGCTGGTGGCCGCCGCGTGTTCCAGGGCGCCAGCGGCTACCGCTACACCATCGTTTCCGGCGAAGTCATCATGGCCGATGGCGTCGCTACCGGCGCCTTGCCCGGGCGCCTGATCCGCGCCGGCCAGGGCGGCACGCAGCAGCAGGCAAGACACAATAAAACCCACCAACGTAATGAGGAAACAGTCTGATGATCGAGGTCGATGTAGTAAAAGAGCTGGACGCGCCCGTAAGCAAAGTCTGGGAAATGCTGGAAAACTTCGGCAACCTGGACTGGTATCCGGGCTGGGACAGGATTGAGGTGCTCGGCAGCGGCCCGGGCATGACCCGGCGCATCCACATGACCGGCATGGACCCGATCGACGAGATCCTCGAATCCATGAACGCCGTGAGCCGCTCCTTCAGCTATACCATTCCGAAAATGCCGATGCCGGTCAGCGAGTACCGCGCCTCGGTCGAGGTGCACTCAATGGATGACGGGGCGCGCACCAAAGTGCACTGGCACTGCACCGCAAAGCCGGAAGGTATTCCAGAGGCGGATGCCCAGGCCATGCTGGAGGGCATCTATGCCGACATGCTGGCCAAGCTCGAGGCTGCCGCCAAGAGTTGACGGGGCCCGGTCGGCGCCGGTCAGTCCAGCGCCGACCAGCTGCGCGTTGGGTACAGGGATGCCGCCGGCTGATACAGCCACTCATCCCTGTAGGCCTTCCGCGCCAGGTACTGCAGCAGGGGCTCGTCGGCGATGCGCTGTTCCTGCATGGCAGCGAGCAGCCGGGTCCGGGCGCGGGCGTAGTCGACAGGTCGCTGCCCCAGCAGCCGGGCGATTTCTGCAGCATTTTCGGCCTGCAGGGTATCGCCGTGGCGATGCTCGCGTTCTGCGCACTCGATCAGTACCTGTATATCTCCGAGCCGTGAACGGGCGAACGGTGTTTGCAGATCGGGCAGTACATCCCGCTGCAGACTGTTGCGGGTGGCATGCAGCAGCACCGAGCTGCCATCGGCTCCAGACTCTGGCATTGATGGCCGTTCCAGCGTAATGCCCATGGCGTCCGCCAGCGCTTCGCAGGTGGAGCGGTCGCCGACGTAGCGATAGCAGAGATACCAGGCCATGGATTCCCGCAGGCCCGGCTGGGCGCAGGCAGCGTGGATCGGAATCATGCCGCGCACGTTCTGCTGGATGCGGTAGTACTGGGCTGCGGCGCGGGTGTAGGGAATGCCGGATTGCTCCTCGTAGCGGCGGAACAGGCCCTGCAGGCCGCCGCTGGGATTCCAGAATTCGCGCACGCAGATATTGCCCAGGTCCTCCATCGGGTCGCCCCAGTGGCCCCATTCCCAGTCCACCACCGCGGTCACGCGATCGTTCTCGAACATGAAATTGACCGGCCCGGTGTCACCCTGCACCAGAGACACCCGGGCCACCGACTGCGGCACGAAGCGCCGCAGCCAGTCCACGCCGTAGCTGAGCAGCGGGTCCTCATAGTCCGCGAGGAAGCCGGCAAACTGCTGCAATTGGGCGTCCAGATCCCCTAGCGCCGCCTCGGCCGCATTGCCGGGGCGGGGCCCGAGCAGGTCGTCCAGGGCGAGATCGTCGGGGTCGAGGCGGTGCAGCTGGGCGATCACGTCAATGAAGTCTTCCATCACCCTGCGCTGCCGGGCCTTGTCGGCGACGCCGGGCAGGTCGGCGATGCCCGGCACCCGGCTGAACAGGGCCGCGTGGTGTTCTTCGCTCCAGCCCAGCAGTGCCGGCACCGGAATGGCCGTTTGCATCAGCGCCCGGCAGATGCCCGCTTCGCGCCGCAGGGACACATTGCTGCCCGCGATCGGCTGCCGGTCCAGGCGCAGAAAGCCTTCCAGCACAGCGCCGTTGTCAGCGGTGACATCCACTACCCAGGCTTCCCGCCGCGCCACGTGGCGCTCCAGTCGCGTAATCCGGCCCTTACCGATGCCCTCCAGCCAGTTCAGCAGGCCGGGTGGCAGGTCATGTGTTGTGATCGACAAGGTGCATCTCCCCTTTGCAGGCTGTTTCAGGGCGCTGGCCGATACCAGATTGGCGAGGTGTAGGCGCGTTCCTGGTGCACCAGAGGTGTATCCGGAGCAATGTCCGCATCCAGCCGCACCTGGTCGTGCAGGGTCCAGCGGGGGGTAGGGATCTCCAGCACCCGGGCGTAGTAAACGGCAGGGTAGGCCGGATCAAAGTCCGGGTCAGCCCAGACCACGGCCAGCTCGGCAGCGCCTATGCTATTGGTGTAGCTGGCGGTGTCGAGGTCCACGGTGTTGCCTACGGCAGCGAGTTTGCCCCCTGCGTCCGGCTGGCGTTCACCGGCCCAGGCGACGTCATAGACTCGTTCCCGCGTCTCGCCCCAGCGGTCGACCCATCCCTTCACTACCTGGACCCTGTCCAGATTGGCACCATCGGGCTCCTTCAGCGCGGAAAGCATGAACACGGGTGCCTTGCCGTCGGCGGCGGGCGACGGCAGTTCGCCACCCATGGGAACCCCCTTCTGGTAACCGCGCAGGGCAGGGTGGGGCCCGGCCAGATCATCTGCGGTGTACTCCCAACCGCCGAAGAAGCGCACCCGGATGCGCGGCCCGGTGGTGGCGTAGACCTCGCGCCTTCGCATGGCATCGAACAGGGCTTCCCGCGTATTCTCCAATGCCCAGACCGCGGCGTAGCCGGAGGCAAGCTGCATGGCGCTGTTCATTTCCGCTTCAGGAATGCCCCACAGTCTGCTGGCGCGCTCTGGCGAGGGTTCGTGGCTGACCATCTTGCCCCAGTAATTGTCTTCCTCCACCGCGGCCAGCGCGGTATGGGCGTCGCTGCTGCCGATCATGCCGAACTGAAAGGGATTGACGCCAAGGCGCTGCTCCAGCTGCAGGCCCACCTGCAGGGCAGGGCGTGCGTACTGATAACGCTGCATGCTGTCCTGCTGGGCCTCGCTCATGTCGATATTGAACTGGTCCCAGGTACCGTAGTCGGCAAATTCGTCGGTGGGCGACAGCAGTGGATGCGCTTCGCTGTCGCCCTTGATCTGGGTGACCTCGATCAGCGGCTCCCAGCGGCTGCGTTCGCGGGCATACTCTGCTGTCATTGCCTCTCCGCTGCGGGTGGTGGGCGCGAACATCAGCCCACCGCTGAGGTTGCTGTTGTGGGGGATCGCCAGGGCCTGGCCGCCGGTACTGGCTTCGTAGTCGGCCAGGTAGCGCCAGAGTGCCTGCGGGTCATCGCTGTCAAAGGCCGAGAACGGGGCAACCTGGTTGGTCCGCTCAGCGCCATCGCGAAATACCACGACCCGATGCAGGTTGTTACCGTCAGGCATCGACGACCACTCGAAGCCGACAAAGGTGCTGAATATGCCGGGTGCGTAAGCTTCGTCGGCAATGCGATTGTTTTCTTCCCAGGGAGAGGGCACCGAGGCGGGCAGAGTGACCAGGGGCTCACCCGAAGCATAGGAGGCGCCGATGTCCAGCATCATCCGCCCGAACCCTATCATGTCGCCGGCGGCCAATATTCGGCGCCAGTCACGCGCGGTGTCGTTCTCGAGAATCGCGGGCTCGCCGGCGCGGATCAGGGGCATGATGCCCAGGTACTCGGCGTGGTCCGATACCACCAGAAAATCCAGCGGCTGATTGATTCTGGCCTGCATGCCGTTCGTGGCTGTGACCGTCTCGCCGCGGGCGAAGCGGTAGGCCTGCTCGGGCCCGAGGTCCCGGGCGCCGAACAGATTCGCGTCCAGGGACACCGAGGTATGCAGGTGGGTGTCGCCCCAGAAGACCTGGTTGGGGTAGTCCTGACCCTGCCAGGGGGAGTAGCTGGCATTGCCGCCGGGTGCTTCCGCCGCCGCGCCGGCAGCGTAGAGCGCCGTTACTGCAAGGAGGCTAACCAGGCGCTGTCTGATCGCTTGCATCGTCAGTCCTCTTATTCTTGGGTGGCAGCGGGCCAGGTGCTAGGGGGCAGGATAGTCCGCCGCCGTGCTCAGGGATTCCAGCCGGTCCAGCCCTGCGCGCAACTCCGCGAGTTTACCCCGGTAGGTGGCCAGCGCTCCCGCTCCCAGCACCAGTTGTACCGGCGGGTTTGGCATGGTGTACAGGTCGACGAAAATCTGCGCCGCTCGCACTGGGTCCCCTGGCTGCTTGCCGTCGATCGCGGCAATCATGTCCAATCGCTCATGCACATGGGCATAGTCATCTATCACCACTGGACTGCGCTGCATGGAACGCCCCGACCAGTCCGTGCGGAAAGCGCCCGGTTGCACCGATGTGACGCGGATCCCCAGCGGCGCCACTTCTTTCTGCAGGGCCTCCATCAGGCCTTCCAGAGCATACTTGCTGGCGCTGTAAAAGCCTGTGCCCGGGTTGGCCATGATGCCTGCCTGGGAAGAGTTGTTGATGATGTGGCCGTTGCCCTGGCGGCGCATGACTGGCAGCACCGCACGGGTCAGGGCCAGGGCGCCGAAGAAGTTGACCTCGAACAGGGCGCGCACCGCGTCCTCTTCTCCTTCCTCAATCGCCGCCACATAGCCATAGCCGGCGTTATTCACCAGAGCATCAATGCGCCCGAAGCGGGTGAGCGCTGCCTCCACGCAGGCGGTGACAGCCCTCGTGGAGCTCACATCCAGTGGCAGGGCAAGCGCCTGGCCTGGAAAGCGTTCGCAGATGTCCGTCACGCTCTCCGGGTTGCGCGCAGTGACTGCCACCTGGGCGCCACCCTCCAGTGCGGCGAGGGCAATCTCCCGGCCAAAGCCAGTGGAACAGCCTGAAATGAGCCAGACAGAGTTGGCAAGTGTAGGCACGTTATTCCTCCAGCCGCCAGGCATAACTCTGCGCCCGGTCTGCACGCTGCTGTTGCCGCTCCCCGGGTCGCAGCCAATGATGGTCGCCGCTCAATTCCTGTTGCAGCTGGTCCAGCGCGACCAGCCGCTGGCGTACGCCGAGGTCGGCCCCGGGCGCGCCGCCTGCAAATTCGGCCCAGCGCAGGGTCAGGATGCCCTCGTCCAGGTCGGACGGGTCGAGCCAGTTGTGCACACCTGGATCCCGCAGGCTGAGGACGAAGGTATAGCTGCCGTCCGGGTTGCGCGCAGTGACTGCCACCTGGGCGCCACCCTCCAGTGCGGCGAGGGCAATCTCCCGGCCAAAGCCAGT
>JBLRXF010000081.1:0-10305 GCA_047920875.1 Haliea sp.
GACGCGCAAGGGCCTGGGCCTGTATCCGGTGCTGATGAGCCTGGCGCGCTGGGGTGACGACTGGATGGCCGACGACGACGGTGTGCCCCTGGAGTACATCCACCGCAGCTGCGGCAAGCCGACCCGGCCGGTGCTCGCCTGCAGTGAATGCGGTGAGCCCCTGCGACCGGAGGGCGTTACGCCCCAGGCCGGGCCGCCGCTTGAGGCTCTGGCCCGGGAGCTGGGGCGGCAGGGCGAAAAAGGCCTTTCCATCCCGGCCCTCATCGGCCGCTCCCGACCCGGGAACGCCAGCCCGTAGGAGCGCAGTCCCTGCGCGATCGCCAGGGCCAGCGGGCTCCTACAATGCGGGTTCCCGGTAGCTGTCTATCGAGGGGCAAGAGCACACCAGGTTCCGGTCGCCATAGACATTATCCACCCGGTTCACCGGCGGCCAGTACTTGCTGCGTCGCAGCGAGGCTGCCGGGAACGCAGCCTGCTCACGGCTATAGCTGTGTTCCCACTGCTCTGCGGTCACATCCAGCAGGGTATGCGGCGCATTGCGCAGGGGGTTGTCATCGGTATCCAGGCGTCCTTCCTGCACCGCACGGATTTCCTCGCGAATGGTCATCATTGCATCACAGAAACGATCCAGCTCCGCCAGTGATTCCGACTCGGTCGGCTCGATCATCAGCGTGCCCGCCACCGGGAAGGACATGGTCGGCGCGTGGAAGCCGAAGTCCACCAGACGCTTGGCAATGTCCTCCTCGCTGATTCCGCTGGCTTCCTTCAGCGGGCGGATGTCGACAATGCATTCATGGGCCACGGTACCGTTGCGGCCGGTGTAGAGCACCGGGTAGTGATCCTTGAGGCGATGGGCGATGTAGTTGGCGCTGAGAATGGCGACCCGGGTCGCCTGGGTCAGGCCCTCGGCGCCCATCAGGGCGATATAGGCCCAGGAGATGGGGAGGATGGAGGCACTGCCCCAGGGCGCGGCGGAGACCACGTCATTGGTCTCGGCCAGCCCCGGCACCGGCACCACCGGGTGTGAGGGCAGGAAGGGCTGCAGGTGGGCGCCGACGCCGATCGGGCCCATGCCCGGGCCGCCGCCGCCGTGGGGAATGCAGAAGGTCTTGTGCAGGTTCAGGTGCGACACGTCGGCGCCGAACTTGCCGGGGGAGGCCAGCCCCACCAGGGCGTTTAGGTTGGCCCCGTCCACATACACCTGGCCTCCGTGGCGGTGGACGATCTCGCACACGTCCACTACGGTTTCCTCGAACACGCCGTGGGTGGAGGGATAGGTGATCATGATCGCCGCCAGCTCATGGCTGTGCTGTCCGGCCTTGGCCTCCAGGTCCTGCAAGTCCACGTTGCCTTCGCTGTCGCATTCCACGATGACTACGCGCATGCCCGCCAGAGCCGCACTCGCCGGGTTGGTGCCGTGGGCGGAGGAGGGGATCAGGCAGATGTCGCGCTGGCTGTCGCCGCGGCTCTGGTGATAGCGGCGGATCGCCAGCAGGCCGGCGTACTCGCCCTGTGATCCGGCATTGGGCTGCAGGGAAATGGCGTCATAGCCGGTGCACTCTTTCAGCATGTGCTCCAGCTCCGCCAGCAGCTGCTGATAACCGGCAGTCTGCTCCGCAGGCGCGAAAGGGTGCATGCCGGCAAACTCCGGCCAGGTCACCGCCAGCATTTCCGTGGTGGCATTGAGTTTCATGGTACAACTTCCCAGCGGGATCATCGCGCGATTCAGGGCGATGTCCCGGTCCTCCAGCCGACGCATGTAGCGCAGCATTTCGGTTTCGGAGTGGTACTCGCTGAACAGCGGGTGCTGCAGGTAGTCGACCTCGCGCTGCAGGGTGGCAGGAATACCTTCGACGGCGTCGTCGCGCTCGCGGCAGCTGGTCATGGGCACAGCGCCGGTGATCACTGCCAGTAGCTGGTCTACATCTTCCGCGGAAGTGGTTTCGTCCAGCGCAATACCCAGCCGCGCGCTGCCAATGATGCGCAGGTTCATGCCCGCCGCCAGGGCCCGCTCGACAATGGCGGCCTGATCGCTGCCGACGTCCACGGTGAGGGTATCGAAGAAGTGTGGGTTTTCAGGCGGGATGCCGGCCGCCTGCAGACCCGCCGCCAGCAGCCCGGTGAGGCGCTGCACCCGCTCGGCGATACGGCGCAGACCTGTGGGGCCGTGGTACATGGCATAGAAGGCGGCCATGATGGAGAGCAGGGCCTGGGCGGTGCAGATGTTGCTGGTGGCTTTCTCCCTGCGAATATGCTGCTCCCGGGTCTGCATCGCCATGCGCAGGGCCTCGTTGCCGTGGCGGTCTATGGAGACGCCGATAATGCGTCCCGGGGTGGAGCGCTTGTAGGCGTCGCGGGTGGCGAAGAAGGCTGCGTGGGGGCCGCCGAAACCCATTGGCACGCCGAAGCGCTGGGAGTTGCCGACCACCACATCAGCCCCCTGGGCACCGGGGGATTTCAGCAGCAGCAGGGAAAGGATGTCCGCGGCGACGGTGACCAGGGTGCCCGCATCGTGAGCGCGGGCAATGAGCGGCTGCAGGTCGCGGACGTGGCCGTAGGTGCCGGGGTATTGCAGCAGCAGACCGAAGGCCTCGGTGTTGCCTACCAGCTGCTCCGGATCTCCCACTACCACCTCGATGTCCAGTGCCTCGGCCCGGGTGCGCACCACGGCGATGGTCTGTGGATGGCAGTCCTCGGCAACCAGGAAACAGCTGCTGTGGTTCTTCTTGTTGACCCGCTGCAGCAGGGTCATGGCCTCCGCCGCGGCGGTGCCCTCATCCAGCATGGAGGCGTTGGCAAGCTCCATGCCGGTCAGGTCCATGATCACCTGCTGGAAAGTCAGCAGCGCCTCCAGCCGGCCCTGGGAGATCTCCGGTTGGTAAGGGGTGTAAGCGGTGTACCAGCCCGGATTTTCCAGCACATTGCGCTGGATGACTGCAGGGGTATAGGTGTCGTGGTAACCGGTACCGATGTAGGATTTCAATACCCGGTTCTTGCGGGCAATGGCCCGCAGCCGCGCAATCACCGCCTGTTCGGTTTGCGCCGGCGCGAGGTCCATGGGCCGCTGGTTGCGGATGCCCGCGGGTACGGTGGCATCAATCAGGGCCTCCAGGCTGTCGAAACCCAGGATGCGCGCCATCTCGGCCTGCTGCTGCGGCGTCGGCCCGATATGTCGGCCAATAAATTCCTGATGATGTTCCAGTTCCGGCAGGGAAGGGCGCTTCATGGTGGCTCCGGGGCAATGGATGGGGTCGTTTGGCAGGGGGTGACGGGAGAGCGAATGGTAGCAGCCGCGCCTCGCAGCGGCAACGAACTGTACCCCTTCTGCCCAGTCTGGCACACTGGTCCGCTGTCTGTTTTCACTTGAAAAAAGGATTGTTCATGGAACTGGTGACCCCCGAAGCACTGGGCCTCCACAAGGGTCAGCTGAACCGCATTGGCGAGCACCTGCGGCGGCAGTACCTCGAACCAGGCAAACTGCCCGGCAGCATCACTCTGGTGGCCCGCCACGGCCAGGTCTGCCTGCTCGACGTAGCCGGACAGCGTGACCTGGAGCGTGGCACGCCAATGACCACGGATACCATTTTCCGCATTTACTCCATGAGCAAGCCGATCACCTCGGTCGCCCTGATGACCCTGTTCGAGCGCGGCCTGTTTGCGCTGGATGATCCGGTCCACCGCTTTATCCCCTCGTGGCGTCAGCTGGCGGTGCGCAAGGCCGGCGCCTTCCCGCTGTTTGAGACGGTGCCCTGCAGTCGGCCCATGACCATCCGCGACCTGCTGCGCCATACCTCCGGGCTGACCTACGACTTCCTCCGCGAAAGCAACATCGATTACGCCTACCGCAAACTGAATATCGGTAATCCGGCCCCGGGCTACACCCTGCAGGACATGGTCGACCAGCTGGCCCAGCTGCCGCTGGAGTTCTCGCCGGGCAGTCGCTGGAACTACTCTCTGGCGACCGACGTGCTCGGCTATCTGATCGAGGTCATCAGCGGCCAGTCCCTGCCGGAGTATCTTCAGGGAGCCCTGTTCGAGCCCCTGGGCATGGTGGACACCGCCTTCACCATTGCCCCGGAGAAAGTGGACCGGCTCGCGTCCTGCTACGAACGTGACGCCGCCAAGCAGCTGGTGTGCAACGACGACAGCCAGAACAGCCGGTTCCGCGATCGGGTGTTCTGGTCCGGCGGTGGCGGACTGCTGTCCACGGTGCCTGATTACTACCGTTTCTGCCAGATGTTGCTCGGTGGCGGCACCCTGGACGGGCAGCGGGTGATTGGCTCGCGCACTTTGGAATACATGACCGCCAACCACCTCCCCGGGGGTGTGGACCTGTCCGCGATCGCCATGGGCAGCTTCAGCGAGACCCAGTACGAGGGTGTCGGCTTCGGGCTGGGTTTTGCCAGCAAGATTGATCCGGTAAAGAACGGCAACCCCGCCTCTCACGCCAGTTTCTTCTGGGGCGGCCTTGCCAGCACCCTGTTCTGGGTGGATCCGGCGGAAGAGCTGGTGGTAATTTTCATGACCCAGCTGATGCCCTCCAGCACCTTCAATCTGCGCGGGCAGCTGGAGGCGCTGGTCTACGCCGCCCTGGACTGAGTGGGCTTTTTAAATAAAAATAGTTCTCATTACTTATTGCAAATACGAATACGTCTCAATAACATCCCTCCCGACATACTGTTCACCACTGGGAGGGAACACAATGCAACGCAAACTCATGGCGGCCGCCGTTGCCGCCGTTTTATTGCCCGCAGCCGCGTATGGCCAGAGCGAGCGCCCGGTTCCGATGCCGGTGATCGAGGTGATCGGCAAGTACGAGGATGCGATATCCCGCCAGACGGGCTCCGTGGTACTCATTGACCGTGAGAGGCTGGAGCTGCTGCAGCCGCTGTCCACAGATGATGCCCTGCGCCGGGTACCCGGTATCAACGCAACGAGCGAGGAAGAGACGGGGATTGTCGCCAACCTCGGCCTGCGCGGTCTCTCTGCCAGCGAATCCAAGTCTCTGATCCTGGAGGACGGTGTGCCGGTCGCCCCCGGCTTGTTCATCGGCAATGAGCGCTACTTCAACCCGCGTATCCAGCGCGTGGAGCGCATTGAAGTACTGAAGGGTTCCGCATCACTCCGCTATGGGCCATCCACCATTGGCGGTGTCATCAATTACCAGACCAAGACACCCGATGATGGTGTGCTTGTCTCCACCCGGCTTGGGTCCTTCGACACCCGGGAGGCAACGCTGGAGGCCGGTGGTCGCAGCGAATCCGGTGACGCCTTTGCCGGCATTGTGGCCACGCATGCGCGCAGTGATGGCTTTATGGACAAAGATTACGAGATGAGCGATGTGATGGTGAAAGCTGGTATGGCACTGAGCCAGGACCAGTCGCTGGGGATGAAATTCTCCTACCATGAGAACGATGCCAATATTTCCTATCGCGGCCTGCTGCTGGAGGATTATCGGGCGGGCGCGGATTACAACCCGGCGCCGGATGACTATTTTCTGACGGATCGTATCGGCCTGGATCTCAACCACGAGTGGCGCCTGAGCGAGCGTGCCACCCTGAAAACCCTGGCCTACTGGAGTGAGGTTACCCGCGATTACTGGCGTTACAACGTTGATACGGCGGCGTCCAATGACGCCGGGCGCTGGATCTATACCGACAGTCTCACCGGCAACAACCGCAGCTTCGAGCGCTACGGCATAGAAACCCGCCTCGCCCTGCAACATCAGCTGTTCGGTATTGCCAGTGACGCCGAGTTCGGTTTGCGATTCATGGAGGAAGAATCCGACGATACCCGCATTCGCGCAAGCCGGGCAGCCGACAGAACCGGCGTCAATGATCGACACATCGTGGATTCCGCGGACAGTATCGCCGCCTATGTGCAGAACCGCATGCAATTGACCGATCGGCTGGCGCTGACACTGGGGCTGCGGGTGGAGTCCTATGAGCAGGAGCGAGTCGTGCTTACCGACAACAACGCCCTCGCGGATACTTCCAACACCGAAGCACTGCCGGGCATCGGTGCCACCTATGAACTGACTGACACTGCGCAGCTGTACGGGGGTGTTTACCGGGCGTTTTCGCCAGCATCCAACGGTGTTGCCCTGGATGGCCTGACCGACCAGGATCTCGAGGGAGAGCGTTCCGTGAACTATGAAATCGGGGTCCGCGGCCTGCAGGGCGCGCTGAGTTACGAGGTGGCGGCCTTCTACATGGACTTCGATAACCAGGTGGTGACTGGCAACAGCGATTCGAATCTATCCCAGAGCAATGCCGGCAAGACCCTGCATCAGGGTATGGAACTGGTGCTCGGTTACGAGCTTGGCGCCGGCTTCAGCCTAGATACCAATTTCACCTGGGTGCCGGACTCAGAGTTCCGTTCCGGAGAGAATCGCGGCAACCGCCTGCCCTATGCACCGGAGTACCTGGCCAACGCGTCGCTCAACTACAGCGATGGCAAGCTGAGTGCGGCACTGACGGCGCATCATCGCGGGGAGCAGTACGGTGATCCGACCAATCAGGAGTTCATTCCCAGCGGTGCCGCCGGCGGTATTTGGGGAGGGCTGATGCCGTCCTATACCCTCTACGACGCCATGGCCCAGTATGCCTTCAGCGATCAGCTGACCCTGTTCGGCGCGGTCAAGAACATTGGTGACAAGCGCTATATCACGGGCCTGCGCCAGGGCATTTATGTTGGCCCCGAGCGCAGTTTCGAACTGGGTGTGCGCTACAGGCTGTAGCGGATTGCCGTGATGCAGTAGCCCCGCTCGCCGGCGGGGCTGTTCACCAGCACCTCGTCGTCGAGGCGCTTGCCGAGCAGGGCGCGTGCCAGGGGCGAGTCCATACTCAGCTTGCCCGCGGCCAGGTCGAACTCGTCCGGGCCGACGATGCGGTAGCAGCGCTCGTTGCCGTCGTCATCCTCCAGCGTCACCCAGGCCCCGAAGAACACCTTGTCGGTATCCGCAGGGGCCCGGTCCACCACCGTGAGTTCCTCCAGCCGCTTGCTGAGGAAACGCACCCTTGAGTCGATTTCCCGCAGGCGGCGCTTGCCGTAGATGTAGTCGCCGTTTTCCGAACGGTCGCCGTTCTTGGCGGCCTCGTGGACCACGTCGGTGACCTGGGGTCGCTCCACCTTCCACAGCTGGTGCAGTTCCTGGCGCAGAACACGCTCCCCTTCCGGGGTGATGTAGGCAGAGCCGCGGCTGCGGGGGAGACGATAGCGAGTCACGGTGCCCAGAAGCCCGCGGCCTGGTAGTGAGAGAGGGGCTGTGGACGACCAATCAGGTAACCCTGGACCTTGTTGACATTGAGTCTGCGCAGGACATTGAGTTCGGATGGCGTTTCCACGCATTCGGCGACGACCTTGGCGCCGGTTTGCCCGGCAAAATAGACCAGGGCCGCGGCCAATGCCTGAATGCTTGGATCTTTGTCAATTTCCTGAACCAGAGTGCCGTCCAGCTTGATGATATCGGGCTTCAACTTCAGGATGTGCCGGAAGCTGGCATAGCCGGCCCCGGCATCGTCCACCGCGAGGCGCAGCCCCTGTGCGCGCAGGGGCGCCAGCGTCCGCTCAATGCTTTCGTAATCTGTCACCGAGCTGTGCTCGGTGACCTCAAGGACTATCCGCTCCAGCGGGTAGTCCTGCAGCTGATTTCCGACATTGCCCAGGAGCAGTGTTTCCGGTGACACATTCAGCGCCAGGTAGCTGTCATCGGGCAGTAGCGGCAGCGCGGCCAGGGCTTCGGATATCACCGCCAGTTCCAGCTCCTCGTTGAGGCCAACCAGCAGGGCTTCATGAAACCACTGGTCCGGCGAGCGCAGGGGCTCTGCGGCGAAACGCGCGAGCGCTTCATGGCCGACCAATCGACTCTCACTCACATTGACGATGGGCTGGTAGTGTACGGAGAATTGCTCCCTGGCGATGACGTCCCGGATACGGCCTGCCAGCTTTTCCCTGGTCCGCTCCTCCGCAACCTGGCGTTCCAGAATATTACCCGCGAAACTGGCGAACAGCCTGAAGGTGGTCAGATCGCGCTCGGTCAGCGAGCTGTCAGGTTGGTCGCTGAAACAGCAGAAGGTGCCGTAGAGCTGGCCGTCGCTGAAGCGGATGGGGACGCTGATGTGGGCGCCCACCGGCAGGTCCCTGGTTGCCGCTAAATCCTGTACCGAGGGTTCCTGGCTGGCATCACGCAAGAGCTCCGGTGTTACCCCGTCGGCGACGCGCTTGCAGTAGCTCATCGGCAGTGGGTCGGATTGACCCGCGCAGATCGGCTGAAAAGACTCGTCGGCCTGCACGTGACGAAACACGCGTTTTCCGTCGACAAACTCGGAAATGAACCCCACTTTCATCCCCAGCAGTTCGCGCAGTGTGCGCAGAATGTCCTCGATGATCTGATCATCGGTGGCGCTGGCATCGTCAACCACTTGCAGAGCAAGGTTCATGGTAATGTCCTTTTGTCACACACTCGCCCAAGCTAGACTGGCAAAAAACGCCGGCAATGCCAACCACAATGGCAAAGATCGTCGAGTTTGCTGCCACGCTTGACCGATGTCGACAGCTCGGGTGTACTGTGCCCTCGGCGCCTGACGGCTTCGCGGCCCCGGGCACATTCTTCTGTTTCCAGAGATACTTCCTGTCATGTTCAAGACACCCATTGCCATTCTAATCGGTTTGCTCTTTGCGATGTCGGCGTCTGCTCGCTGTGTCGATCTGCAGGGCCAGCTGCAGCAGGGCGGTCTGATCTGGGGTCAGGCGGCCCCGGGTGTGGCCGTCAGTCTCCACGGCCAGTCGCTGGATGTGCTGGCAGATGGCACCTTCATCGCCGCCTTTGGCCGGGATGCGGCGAGCACGGCAGAGCTGGTGGTGGGCGACTGTCGCCAAACTCTGGCTGTGGCCAGCCGGGAATACAACATCCAGCGGGTAGAGGGGGTGCCGCAGCAGACGGTGACGCCGCCGCCGGAGGTGCTGGAGCGCATCGCCCGGGAGCGTGAGCTGGTCAACGCTGCCAAAGCCCGCTGGATTGCCCGTCCTGACTTGCTGGCAGATGCCTTGGCGGGCTTTAGTTGGCCGGTGGAGGGTCGCATTTCCGGTGTCTATGGCAGTCAGCGGGTTTACAATGGCACCCCTGGCAACCCGCACTACGGCGTCGATGTGGCGGTGCCTACGGGGACCATTGTACGCGCGCCGACATCCGGCGTGGTGACTCTGGCTGAACCGGATCTGTTCTATTCTGGCGGCACCATCATCCTCGACCACGGCTACCGCCTGTCCTCCTCCTTTCTGCACCTGAGCAAGGTGCGAGTGGCGGTTGGTGACGAAGTGCAGGCCGGTGACATTATTGGCGAGGTGGGTGCCACCGGTCGCGCCACCGGTCCGCACCTGGACTGGCGCATGGCCTGGCGCAACGAGCGAATCGACCCCCAGTTCCTCGTGCCACCCATGCCACAGCCCGCAGCGCCGGGATCCTGAAGGCCGGGTTTTCCGGCCGGCATGTTCCGGCCGGCAAAAATCCGTATAATGCAGGCCCTTCAAAACCCTCAGGATCTGCCATGATCGACGACAAACTGCTGAGTATCCTGGTGTGCCCGGTGACCAAGGCGCCGCTGGCATACGACAAGGACAAGCAAGAGCTGATCTGCAAGGCCAGTGGCCTCGCGTATCCGGTGCGCGACGGCATTCCAGTCATGCTGGAGAGCGAGGCGCGGCAGCTCACCGCGGATGAGAAGCTGGGGTAGGGCATGACCGACACGATTTTTGGCAAGATCATCAGCGGCGAGATTCCGGCAGATTTCCTCTATGAGGATGAGCACTGCGTCGCTATCAACGACATCAACCCCCAGGCGCCCGTGCATGTGCTGGTGATCCCCAAGCGGGCCATTGCCCGGCTGGTGGATGCACAGGCAGATGACCAGGCCCTGCTCGGGCACCTGATGCTGGCGGCGGGCAAAGTGGCGGCGCAGCTAGGCGTTGCCGACGCCTTCCGCCTGATCGTCAACAACGGTGCTGGCGCCGGCCAGACCGTATTCCACCTGCACCTGCACATTCTCGCGGGCCGCGGTTTTGCTGAAGGACAGATGGCAGGATTCCAATGAAAACAGGCGAACTACGCGAAGCTTTCCTGAGCTATTTCGAAGGTCAGGAACATACCCGGGTGCCCAGCAGTTCCCTGGTGCCGGGCAACGACCCCACCCTGCTGTTCACCAATGCGGGGATGAACCAGTTCAAGGACACCTTTCTCGGCACCGACCCGCGCTCCTATGTGCGCGCGGTCAGCAGCCAGCGCTGTGTGCGCGCCGGCGGCAAGCA
>JBLRXF010000082.1:0-10198 GCA_047920875.1 Haliea sp.
CGCCGAGCGCATCGGGCTCGCGGTGCAGCGGCTCGGTGGCGGACGACGGCACAAGGGCGACGCCATCGATCTCGGGGTGGGGGCCACGCTCCACGCCAAGGTCGGCGACCTTCACAATGGCTTGCCTCTGCGGCGTGGTCGGCGACGGTTCTTCGTCAACTTTTCCTGCAGGTTTTCCGGGTAGCGTGCCAGGGCGTCGAGAAACAGCGCTTTGACCTGGTCGCGGAATGGAAAGCGTGGATTGAACTCGTACACCCGGGTGCGGCCGATTTCACCTGAAACCAGCAGGCCGTCTCGCTCCATCCGGTCCAGTACGCGCTGCACCTGGCTGGGCGCGACGTCAAAAGTCTGCGCGATTTCTCGCGCATAGCCTTTGTCGCGTGCAGCCAAGAACAACAACACCCGCTCAGCGTTGGTCGAACCCACTAGTGATTCCAGCATGTTAGCTTCCTTGTGGCGCACTGAACCAATAGTACATTAGATGTATCATATAATACATTTTGTGTATCTTAAAGTCGCTCGGCCGCTGGCTTCGCGCTACGGGCGGCTGGCAGCTGCCATGAACGCATCAAACATCACAGGGGAGACAGTGTGGTAGACCTTCAGACCCCACTAGCTGTCGTCGGGGCAAGCCCACATTAAGCGTAAGCAGTAGGGGCTGAAGTCTTGCGCTTGTCTGGCATTGTTCTCTGCAGAGGTTCGAAAAGACGTGCCTCAGTTTACCCGCCACATTTGGTCTCAGGAGGTTCCAAAAATCCCAACTGGCCCACCGCCACTACCTCTTATAAATCGATGACTTAAAGGCGGTAATGCTCAGTTGCCGCCATTAATCCCGCCATAAACACACCCTAATCACGTGGCCCCGATTGGGACTCCGCGATTGTCCGGCTCCGGCTCCGGCTCAGTAACCTGCAAAATCCCAGGGGTTCATCAGCGCAACACCGCAATCGTTAAAGTCCTTGCTATTGCGCGTGGCCAGAGTGGCGCCACGGGATTGGGCAATGGCGGCAATCATGGCGTCAAACTGGCTAATGGGCTGCCCTGCCAGTTTACGGGAAGCGGCAATTCGGGCAAAGGTATCGGCGGCGGCATCATCGAAGCTGAGGACCTGCCCGGCCAAGTCCTGATCGAAGATACCGTGGATAGCAGATAAAAAACCAAGCTTGCGCTGGCCATCAGGCAAAAGCTGCACGCCGTAGAGCAGCTCCGCCCGAGTGATTGTCGTTGTAAACAACGCGCTACTGGGCTGGCTGGTCAGCCATGCCATGACCTCTGGGGCTGGCGCAGGGCGCAGGGTTTCCGACAATACGTTGGTGTCCAGCACAATCATGTGTCGAATACCGTCGGGGGACGGATGGACTCTCGTTCAGGCAGCTCCAGATCGATGCCGCCCAGAGGCTCCAAGCGCGCGCGAATCGCGGCCGCCAGCGACGCGGGGCGGGTCGGCTCCCGGGAAAGCGCCGCTCGCAGGATATCCCTGGCTTCATCTTCCATGGAGCGGTTGTGCTGCGCAGCCTGCACCCGCAGTCGCGCCTTGAGCTGATCATCGATATTGCGAATGGTCATGGTTGCCATGGCAGCCTCCCTCCGTATTCTATAGATTAGTCAATGACTGCATTTTATGCATTGACTAATATATTGGCAACGCTTGATTAAATTCTGTTTTTGGTCAGGGACTACCGCGATCATGAAAGATGAGAGATTTCTGGACGGTGCTGACGCATCGCCGCAGTCGGTGCAGGTGAGACAAACGTTTTTTGGGTTCAATGTTGGCAAGGAAATCTGGTTGCTTACTTACCCAACAATTAGCATGAGGTTATATTCATAGAATATTGATTTTATTGTTAATATTAGATGACGATGCGGGAGAGATTCGAACTCGCAAAGTTCTAAATTCACCTCGACTGAAAGCTACTAATCGGACGCGCCTCGCCCGTCTCTGAGATCGGCGGGCTCGCAGTACCGCCCCCAAGCCTCCATCATGCTCCGCCGCTCCTCCACTAGCTCGCCCCGGGCATATGCAGCCCTGGTTTGGTCGCTGTTGACGTGAGCTAATGCAAGCTCAGACCACTCATCCGGAAATCGATTGTTCTGCCGACACCAGTTTTTGAAGCTAGAGCGGGCAGTTCCGTGAGGCGTGGCTATCCGATCCAGTTGAGGGTCGATAAATCCTGAGCCACCATTCTTCACGTCTGCCGCATGCGCATCTTTCAGCAGCTTGGATAGCGCCATATCAGACAGTTCCACATCTTTAATACTTGGAAATACAAGCCTGGCAGGGTTGTCCGTCGGCAGCGATTTCAGGAGGTCCAATGCGGCACGAGAAAGCGGCACGACATGAGGCTTTGTCCGCCGTCATACGGTCGGCACTGAGACGCCACATAGCAGCATCCAGATCAATTTCATTCCACGTTGCCAACCGTATCTCACGAGAACGGGGTAAGCGCCAATTTCTCAACGTACTACCCCCAGTGGCCGATGCCCTCCACACTCGTGGGCGCTCATCAACTGGGAGAACCTGATGTCAGCTCACACTTTATCCAAACGCGAGCAAGCCTGCCTGGAGCACCTGCAGCGCGCGGAGGAATTTGGCGTCTCGCTGGCAGAGTATGCGGCAGCCTACGGCGTAAAGGTCAAAGATCTCTACAACGGCAAACGCCATCTCACCCAAAAGGGGGTGCTGGGCTCACAGCCAGCAGCGGATGGCAACTTCGTTCCGGTGCAGGTTGCCGCCGAGCCCAGTTCGGTCTACCCATGCAACGATGCGGTTATCCGACTGCGGCATTCCAGCGGATGGGTCCTTGAGTGTGCTGACTGGCCGTCTGCTGAGTGGCTCTCCCTGTTACTGGCCAGTTCCGGCCAAGTCTCGTCATGACCGCAGTGCTGCGTCCTTGCACGTCGCTGCCGGCCGTCTACCTGTACCGGGCGCCCGTAGATTTCCGAAAATCCTACCGGGGGCTGGCGGCCATCGTGGAACTGGAGATCGGTGACAACCCCTTTGACGGCGCACTGTACGTTTTTATCAATCGCCAGCGCAACAAGATCAAATGCGTCTTCTGGGAAAACAATGGCTTCGTGCTGTATTACAAAGCGCTCGCCGAGGAAAAGTTCAAATGGCCCAAGGACAAAGACACGGTGATTACCCTCACCGGGCAGCAGATGAACTGGCTGCTGGATGGTTACGACATCGCCCACATGAAGGGGCACAAAACGTTACATTACGACTCTGTTTATTGACGATAAACTGCTTGTTTTATAGGGTATTTCTCATCGCTTCTTGGTATAATACCAAGCATGAAAGCGGCCGCTGTCACTGACCCTGATGCACCGGAGACCAACACCCTGGAGGCGGTGGTGTTGGCGTCATTTGCCGAGGGTAACGCCGCCACCATCCTCGATCTGATCGAAAAGAAATCCAGCGTTATTGAAGAACAAAAGCAGCGCATCGCCATCCTGGAAGAGTACCTGCGCCTGGAGCGCGCCCGGCGGTTTGGCCCGAGCAGCGAACAGTCTCCCGGGCAAGGCGAGCTGGTGTTTGACGAAGCCGAAGCCCTGGCGGGGGAAGACGACACAACGCCCGCGGCCCTGGCCGAATTGCAAGACATCACCGGCACCCCGAAAAAGCGCGGCCGCAAAGGTCTCTCCAAACAACTTCCCCGCCACCAAGTCCATATTGACCTCAGCGACGACGACAAAGCGGGGGCTATCGATACCTTTTACACCGTGGTGAAGGAAGAGCTGGACATTGTGCCCGCCAAAGCCCGGGTGATCGAATACCTGCAAGAGAAAGCGGTCTTCCTCGACAAAGGGGAGCGTCAACTCAAAGCGGCTGAATTACCCAGGCATCCTCTCAAGCAGTGTATTGCCAGCGTTAGCCTGCTGGCCTATGTGATTGTCTCCAAATACGGCGATGGTTTATCGCTGTATGGCATCGAAGGCATTCTCCGGCGCTACGGTGGCGAGATTACCCGCACCAGCCTGGCGAACTGGGTAATTCGCTTGTCAGTGGAGTTGCAACCGCTGATCAACCTGATGCGGGAACACCAGTTGGGCTACGACTATCTGCAGATGGACGAGACGCGGATCAAAGTGCTGAAGGAGAAAAACCGCTCCCCGAGTTCGGACAAGTGGATGTGGGTGGCCAAGGGCGGGCCGCCGGACAAGCCGGCAGTGTTGTTCGAGTATGATCCTTCGCGTGGCAAGGCGGTGGCTGATCGTCTGCTGGATGGGTTCAAGGGCTATCTGCAGTGCGATGGTCTAGGCAGCTACGATGCGGTCTGGCACCGGCAGGGGCTCAAGCAGTTGGGATGTTTTGATCACGCACGCCGCAAGTATGTGGAAGCCCAAAAGGCGAGCAAGCCACAGCAGCGAAAAGCCAATAAGGTGAGCAAGGCGGATGTCGGCCTGGGCAAAATCAATGCGCTGTATCGGCTCGAGAGAGCGATCAAGGATCTATCGCCCAGAGAGAAATACGAGCAGCGCCAGAAAATCGCCCTGCCACTATTGGACGATCTAAAACGCTGGCTGGACGCCAACCTGGGCGCGGTTCCCAAGGACAGCCTGACCTACAAGGCGATCTACTACACGCTAAACCAATGGCCGAAATTGATTCGCTACTGTGAAGACGGCCGTTTGCAGATCAGCAACGCCGGCGCGGAGAATGCGATCCGCCCGTTTGCGGTTGGCCGGCGGCGCTGGTTGTTTAGTGACACGCCGAAGGGCGCGCACGCGAGCGCCGTGCACTATAGTCTGGTGGAGACCTGCAAGGCTAACGGGCTGAATCCCAAGGAGTACTATCGGGTGGTACTGGCCAGGCTACCCTATGCTGACACGGTGGACAAACTCGAGCTGTTGCTGCCGTGGAACATCAAGGCGATTCTTGAAAAAAATCGGGCCCAAGAGAGGTAGGGGTAGTACGTCGAGAAATTGGCGCTTACCCTGATACTTGGCATCAGGTGCATCCAAACCCCATTTACCGATATTGGTGGCGCCCAACCGCAGAAGCGGCAAGCGCTGGTCGCGCTCTGCTACCACAGCCTGAATGCTCGTGGCCAATTGCTGGGTGACGTACAACAAGCCTTCGGCTCTTTCCAGCTCATCCGTTTGCGGATTTTCGCGAAGAAACTCGACACCGGCCTGCTGGACCGATTCCATCAACTCAACCCACATCTCCACCTGCTCGTTATTCTCGGGAGGGGTGTCAGCCTGCGCATGGAAGATGGCAAGGAAAAACGCGCTGAAGACGCACAATCTACTTAATGGCTTCATCGGTTTTACTTAGCGGAAAAAAGAAGTGGAGCAGCCATCAGGCGGCGATGCCGGTGATGACTGCTCCGAGAGTAGATCAGTACTCGTAAGTGATATCCAGGCCATAGGTGCGCGGCGGACCATACTCTTCAGTGGTCAAGCCGAGGCCACCGAAGTTAATGCCGAAGACCGGATAATCGTCATTGGTCAGGTTGCGACCCCACAGAGCAACAGACATCGTGCCGTTACCCACCTTGATGCTTTCAAGGCTTAAGCGGGCATCCACCAGCGTGCGCTCATCCATAACCGCGTGATCATAAATCACCGGCTGGCCGCTTACGTTGGCTGTCCACAGTGCAGACTCGTACCACTCGTCCTGCCAGTTCACCTGAACGTAACCACGGATATCACCGAAAGAAGTGCGCGCGAACACGTAGTCAGCAGAGGCGTTGATCTGGTTGTCGGGGAAGCCACGTCTTGCACTGCTTGCAGTTTCAACGCAGGTACCGCCAGTGCCGCACAGCTCAGGGAACTTCTCGAAGTCGCCATGGACGTAGGAGTAGGCAAGACTCAGCACCAGATCTTCTGCGGGTGCGACCTGAATCTCCAGCTCACCACCCCAGCGGTCTGCCTCACCCGCGTTGGAAATCACGCTGGTTGCCTGGCCACCATCTGTTTTGATCTGGCTGACCTGCAAGTCCTCGTATACGTAGGTGTAAACCGAACCGTTGATGCGCAGCCTGTTGTCCCACCAGTCGCTCTTCAGACCAAGCTCCCATTGTTCCATGGTTTCTTCATCATAGGCGTTGTCGAACACTTCTCCGTTGAAACCGCCGCTGCGGTAGCCGGTAGCAAACCGCAAGAAACCGTTGAGGCCATCCGTAAACTGGTAGGCTGCCGTGATGTTCCCGCTGGTGTTGGAGAAGTCCTCTTCACGGCTTGTGGAGCGAGCCGGGGTCACACCAAATGGAGTAACGACTTGCGAGTAGTCGTAGAAAATATCCTTGGTTTCTTCGGTGTAGCGAATACCAGCCGTCAGGGACAGGCGGTCCTCAAGCACGTCGGGGCGCCAGGTTGCCTGCGTAAAAATAGCAATCGAATCCGTCGAGTTCTCATAATACTGAGTGCCAGCACCTGCGAGCGGCGCACTGAAAACTGCAGCTCGGTCAAACACACCTTCGTCTTCAAAATAATAGAGGCCGAGAACATAGTCGACGCGCTCTGTCGCACCGATAATGTTGAACTCCTGCGAGGTCTGCTCGTATTCAGACCGGGTATCCTGCTTGGAATGGTTTACGCCCAGGTTGTCGATACCTGCCCACAAACCGTCGACGAAGGGATAGGAGAAGCCTGAGGACGGGCCATAGAGCTGGGCCAGCGTCAGGTGCACCAGGTCGGAGTAGGCGCCGATACCGTTTGCATCCAGCGAGCTGTCGATGTTCTCGAGGTCGCCAAACACATAGGTCTCCAGTTCACGGTAAGCGGTTACGGAGCGCAGCGTTACATCGCCGAACACACCGACTTCACCAAGCTCCCAGTTCAGAGTGACAGTGTGGCCTTCAACTTCATTCTCGGAACGCGGGGTGAAATCGGACGCACCGGCGTCCACTCGGCCCTGGCCATCGGCTGCAATGCCCTGATAGACGCCAATGGTTTCCTGCAGCGAGGGAATCCAGCGCGAGGCAATTCTAGGGTCGCTGCCCGGAATGCTTGCCCAGAATTGAGCTCCCTGGAGAACCCCTTGCATGGCGGAAATACGGTTGACGTTGCCAGCCGGATCCAGCGCGGTGAAACCGGTCACCTTCTGCAAGCCGCCCAGCTCGTCGAGCTTGCTCTTGTCGTAGCTGTAATCAACGGTCAGCGCATCGGTGGGCTCCCACATTAATGAAATGCGGTATGCATCGCGATCAATACTATCGTAGCCAGGACCGCCGTTCAGGCTGTCATACAAGGGGTCGCGCTCGCGTGCCTGGTAGCCAAAGGCTGCTGACAGCTTGCCGAGGCCTTCACCCACCTCGCCAACAGAAGGCAGGTCGGCGTTTACTTTGAAGGTCCGTTCATCATAGTTGCCAACCGTGCCTTTGACGCGAAGCCCGAGTTCTCCCGTAGGCTTGCGCGAGATAAAGTTAACGGCTCCCGCGGTGGAGTTACGGCCATAAAGTGTGCCTTGAGGCCCACGCAGCACCTCAATCCGTTCCAGCTCCGCGACATCCATCGCCGAGCCTTGCATCTTGCCCACGTATACGCCATCCAGATAGATCGCAACCGCCGGGTCGAGAGACAGGTTGGCTGGGCTACCACCGGCAAAACCACGAATGGAGATACTGGTTGCACCACGCGAGCCAGGAGCGTTAAAACCGCTCAAGCCCGGCACTTGACCAATCAAGTCCTGGACATTCTCAATGCCACGTTGCTCCAGCGCACCGGTGGTCAGGGCAGTGATGGAGATAGGGGTTTCCTGTGTGCTCTCTGCGCGTTTCTGCGCGGTAACGATGACTTCTTCCAGAGCAGTGACCTGGGCCTGCGATGCCATACTGATGCTGACCGCTATCGACGACAGGGCCAGAGCCAGCGGACGCGGGGCGAATCTGAACTTCTTCATGGGGGATCCTCATATGCGGGTAAAACAGTTATCTCTGCATCACGCAGGGCGCGTGCAGGCTTTTTATCTCGCCAGGGTATTACCTTCCTCCGCTCCAAAACTTTTCTACGGTTATGTTTTAGACGGTGGGCCAACTTTACACCCGAGAAGGCCCCCAGAACAGTGATGAATTACCAAAAATTCAGGAGGCGGTGCAGATAGGAATACCAGAGGGAGAGAGGCTACGGAACCACTTTGGCGCTCGGGAACCCGAGTTCAGCGTGCACAGAGATGCCGGAGCCCAGAAAAGAAGCCGCCACTGCCAGTTCAGCATCCACGCTGTACTTGGGATCCGCAAGCCAGCTCAGCAGGCCGTAGACGTAAATGCCGGTCAGGTAATGGGTCATCCGCTCGACGCTGATGTCGGTTCGCACCTCGCCCCGGGCAACACCGTCGCGCAGCATGGCGCAGAAGCTGTTGTGCAGGGAGGGCCAGCGATGCCGATCAACGCCGTATAGAGGGTCGTCATACGCCCGCAGGGCCAGCACAAGCAGGGCCCGGGTGAGCATGGGTGTCTTGCGGGTCATTTCGGCGCCGTAGGCAAAGAACCGCGCCAGCTGCTCTTCGGCAGTGCCGCCCTCGGTACGGAATCGTTCAATGGCGGCGGCAAAACGCTCATCAACACCAGGCACCAGAGCCTGGAGGATGGCCATCTTGCTGGGGAAATAATTGAACAGGGTAGGCTTGGAGATATCCGCGGCTTCGGCCAATGCCTCCACCGTCACCGCGTCATAGCCCTGACGGGTAAACTGGCGCCGGGCAACCTGCAGAATGCGATCACGTGTCTCGCGTTTCTTGCGCTCCCGCCTGCCCTCGAACTGTAGCTCTGCTCCCATGGCTTTAACCGGCGTCTATTATTTTACTCACGCCGCTAATCTAGCGTGAAAGCGCGCTGATTGCCACTCTCTTTCTCCAGATTGGCAGCCCGGGCTGGAGCTTAGCGGCTGTAGGCGCGCATATTGAGGCCAAATCCTGCCACCAGATCCCGCATCAGCTCCACCACGCCGCCACCGAAGGTGTTGATCTGGCACTTGCGATACTCCTCCTCCAGCTCTCCATGAAGCACCGCTCCAGGACTGCTGCGGTGCAGCGTGCTGGCGGGGCCCATGGCATCCATCAACAGGCGATAAACAGCAATCAAGCCCTCGGTACTGAAGGCTTTCATCGCCGATGTATAAGCCACTTCGGGCTCGCCATGCTCCATGCTCCAGGCCATGCGCCAGGTCATGAGGCGCATCGCTTCCAGGCGGGCGTAGGATTCCGCCAACAGACGCTGCACGGTGGGGTCATCAATCGGGCGCTGGCCTGCGACGGGCTGCCGGGCCCATGACAGGACATCCTGGTAGAGGCCGTAGGCATAGATGCCGATAGCTGCCAGCCCCACCCGCTCATGATTAAGCTGGGAGGTAATCAGTTTCCAACCGCCGTTTAGCTCACCGCAGATCATGTCGTTGGGACAGCGCACGTCAGTGTAGTAACTCACGTTGGTGCGTACCCCACCCACCGTATGAATGGGTGCAAAACTGAAACCCGGCTGGTGCGCGTCAACCATGAAGATGCTGATACCGGCGTGGGGACGTGCGGCCGCGGTGTCGCTGCGCGCCGCCAGCCAGACGTAGTCGGCAGCTTCGGCACTGGACGTGTAGACCTTGGTGCCATTGATCACCCAGTCATCGCCGTCCCGCACCGCGGTGGTCTTGAGCGCGGCGAGGTCGGAGCCAGCATCCGATTCGGTATAGCCGATGGCAAAGTGCAGTTCGCCAGCCGCAATTTTAGGCAGGAAAAAGGCTTTGTGGGCCTCGGAACCGTGAGCCATGATTGCCGGGGCCACAGTGGAGATGGTAACGAAGGGCAGCGGCGCATTGGCCAGCTGCGCCTCTTCAAAGAAAATCATCTGATCCATCGGGCCGCGGCCATGGCCGCCAAACTCACGAGGCCAGCCCAGCGCCAGCCAACCGTCCTTGCCGATCTGGCGGATAACCGACTTGTAGGCATCGCCACCCTCATTGCCGCGGGTGGCCTCCCTCAATTCCGGCGTCATCAAAGCCTGAAAGTAGCTGCGCAATTCACTGCGCAAAGCCTGTTGTTCCGCTGTGTGGTCGATATACACCTGGTCTGTGCTCCTGGGCTGGTGACGATGACCGGATTATTATTGATCTTGAATCCAAATTCAATAATAATCCTGAGCCATGAAAAGGAACCCGCTCCATGCCCGCAACCGCTGACACAGCCAACGCCCGCCGCCCCAAAGGCGCATTGGCGCGCGAGCGGCTGAAAGCTGCAGCAGTCTCAGTGCTGGACCGGGTCGGC
>JBLRXF010000083.1:0-10181 GCA_047920875.1 Haliea sp.
CCCACCTCCTGGGCAGCACTGAGCTATCGCCCAAGCAGCGCAGTCAGATAGACAACATCAGGCTCTCCGGCGAGCACCTGCTGCATGTCATCAATGACATTCTGGATTTCAGCAAGATCGAGGCGGGCAAAATGAGCCTTGATGAAGAGGCCTTTGACCTGGAGAGAATGCTGGACGATGTTGCGCTGCTGATGCAGGACAGATTCCTGTCGAAGCAGCTTGAGCTTGTTTTCGATCTGGACTACAGCGCTGGCAAGACCTTCATTGGCGACCAGCAACGGCTGAGCCAGGCGCTGCTGAACTACATCAGCAACGCGGTCAAATTCACCCGACACGGGCATGTACTGGTCAAGGTTACCTGCAGAGATGCCGGCGTAGACTACAAAATGCTGCAATTCTCCGTGACCGATACCGGTATTGGACTGACCGAGGAACAGGCCTCGCGGCTGTTCGCCCCGTTCGAGCAGGCGCAACCGAGTACCAACCGCCAATATGGGGGCTCGGGGCTCGGCCTCAGCATCGTGAAAAATCTCGCTGAAATGATGGGTGGGGAAGTCGGCGTCAGCAGCCGCTACGGCCAGGGCTCAACCTTCTGGTTCTCGGCGCGCCTGAAGTGCGCCGCGGAGCAGTCCGCGGAAGCCATGCCGCCGAAAAGCCTCTATGGCAAGCGCGCGCTGGTGGTAGACGATAACGACACCGCAGGCAAAGTCCTGTCGGCAATGCTGAACCAGTTCCATCTGGACGTGGACAGCTGCAGCAGCGGTGCAGAGGCTTTGGCAGCCATCACCTTGCAGGCCAGCCTGGGCAAGCCCTATGAACTGGTGTTGACCGACTGGAATATGCCCAACATGACCGGCGCTGAGCTCTCCCGGCAAGTTGCCGCTCTCGCTCTCCCGCGGCAGCCGGTGTTTATCTGCGTCAGCGCCTACGGCCGCGACGAGGTGCTGGAGCACTCGGATGCCGCAGATTTCGCCAACATCCTCAGCAAACCGGTCAGCCAATCGAGGCTGCGCGCAGCGCTTCAATCCGTACAGGAAGCGGCCTCGCCTGCTCCCGCCAGTGTCAGGGCCGAGCATGAACAACTTACACTCGCCAGCGCGCTTGAAGGCAAGCGGCTGCTGCTGGTGGAGGATGACGAACTGAACAGAAAGGTGGCCGCAGCTGTGCTTGGCCGTCTGGGCCTTGAGGTTGTGAGCGCAAACAGCGGTGAAGAGGCGCTCGCTCTGTTGAAAAGCGGCGACGCACACTTCGACTGCGTGCTGATGGACATTGACCTGCCAGAGATGGATGGCGTAGCCTGTTCGCGGGCATTGAAATCCCTGCCGGGGCAGCGGGACGTCCCCGTCATTGCCTTGACCGCCATGGCGTCCGCGCATGATCGGGAGCGCTGTCTGGAGGCCGGCATGGTAGATTTTGTCGGCAAACCCTTCGATTTGCCGCGGCTGAAACAGGTGCTGCTGCAGTGGACAGCCAGCGCGGCGCCCGGCACTGAACAACCAGAACCGTCGGCAACGGCCGCAACAGGGCAAGCACAAACAGGCAATATCGCGCTGGAGGATGAAGCACGCGGCATGATGAACGAGCTCGCCATCCTCCTGGCGGCAGGCGACCCCGCTGCTCTGGACTGTCTGGCGCGTCAGGAGGCCCCATTGCAGAAGCTGCTTGGGAGCACTTACCGCGCCCTGCGCCAAGCCGTGAACAGCTATGACTTTGCCGCGGCGCATGGATTCATAGCGCCGTATCTTGCTACCACTAGCGCAACAAGCAACCCGGACAGCACGCAGGGAGCGCAGGCATGACGGAATCAGGGAAGGCGGCCATCATGGTTGTCGACGACACGCCGCAGAATCTGGCCCTGGTCTCCGAGCTGTTGCGGGACAGCTATCGGGTCATTATTGCCAACAGCGGCCCGAGAGCCTTTGAACTGATCCGGTCGGGACAACGGCCGGACCTTATTCTCCTCGACGTGATGATGCCGGAAATGGATGGCTACGAGGTCATCAAGCGCCTCAAGAATGACCGCTCCACCGACAACATTCCTGTCATTTTCGTCACCGCCAAAACCGAAATTGCCGACGAGAAGCTGGGGCTGGACCTGGGTGCAGCCGACTACATCTACAAACCCATCAACCCACCGCTGCTGCTCGCACGCCTGCGCACGCACCTGGCATTGAAGGTTGCAACTGACAAGCTCCGATACCGGGCGGAATCGCTGGAGGAAGAAGTCTCCCGACGCACCCGGGAACTGCGCGCAATACAGGACGTTACGGTGCTGGCCATGTCATCAATGGCGGAGACCCGCGATAACGAAACCGGCAATCACATCCTGCGCACCCAAAACTATGTCAGATGCATTGCCGAAACCCTGGCCAGGGAGCAGCAGTTCCAGGAACTGCTTACCCCCGACTACATCCAACTGCTGTATAAATCCGCGCCTTTGCACGACATCGGCAAGGTTGGCATTCCGGATGCCATTCTGCTGAAGGCGGGCAAGCTGACAGCAGAAGAATTCGAGATCATGAAGACCCACACAACCATAGGCTACGAGGCCATCGTGCGGGCTGAACAGTCCCTCGGCACGGAGCTGGATTTTCTTGTGTGCGCGAAGGAAATCGCTCTGTCGCACCAGGAAAAGTGGGACGGATCGGGCTATCCCCAGGCCCTGGCCGGGACAGCCATACCCCTGTCAGCCCGGCTGATGGCGGTTGCCGATGTGTACGATGCGCTGATCAGCAAACGGGTCTACAAGGAGGCGTTCTCTCATGAGACCGCGGTAGCCATCATGACCGAGGGCAGAGGAACGCATTTCGATCCTGATATCTTCGACGCGTTTCTCCGCGTCCAAGACCAGTTTGCCGCCATCGCTGCCCGCTTCAGAGACGACTGAGGCGCCAGCTACTCAGGCGTCGGCCACCATCCCGCCGTCCAGCACCAGCACGTGGCCAGTGACCCAGGCAGAGGCTCTGGAACTCAGGTAAATTGCTGTTCCCGCGGCATCCTCTGGAGAGCCCATGCGACTCACGGGGAAGGCTTTGACCAGCTCCGCCTCGTGTCCCAATATATGCGCCGTCATCTTGCTGGGGAACAAACCCGGAGCAATGGCGTTGACGTTCACATGCTCCCGCGCCAGCTCGGCACCCATATGGCGCGTGAGCTGATGCACCGCGGCCTTGCTCGCGCTGTAGCTGTAGTTCTGCATGTGACTGTTGGTGATGCCGTTCACGGAGCCGACGTTGATAACCCGCGCCGGGTCCGCAGCGCTGCCCGCTGCCCGCAGCGCCGGCAGCAGCTGCTGGGTCAGAAAGAAGATCGACTTGACGTTCAGGTCCATGACCTTGTCCCAGCCACTCTCGGGGAACTCATCGATACTGGCGCCCCAGGTGGCCCCGGCATTGTTGACCAGAATATGCAGCTCCGGCTCGCGCTCGCGGATCTCCGCGGCAAAGCGGGTGACGCCTTCCACCGTAGCCAGATCCGCGGCCAGGGCAATGCACTCGCCCTGCCTGGACAGCTCCGCCGCGGTAGCCTGCAGTTCATCCTCCCGTCGCGCGGTGATGTAGGTGCGCACGCCGTTGGCCACAAAGCCCTCGGCGATCATGGCACCAATACCGCGGGAACCCCCGGTCACCACGGCAACCTTGCCACTGATATCGAACAGATTTTTCATTGTTATCCTCCCTTGGTTACGAATTCCTTGAGCAGCGACAGCAGACCTTCAGCGGGTGAAAACAGCGGCGGCACGCAGTGCCTTGAGCACATTGGTGCGGGTTTCAGCCGGGTCAATCACGGCATCAACCTCCAGAAAGGATGCAGCTTCCGTCGCCTTGCCCGCCTCGTACAGCCCCGCTACCAGTTTCTCGAACAGGGCCTCGCGCTCGGCGGGATCGGCAATCGCCTCCAGCTCCTTGCGATAGCCGAGCTTGACAGCCCCCTCCAGACCCATGCCGCCAAATTCGCCCGTGGGCCAGGATGCGGAGTAAACCGGCGCCATGAAACTCCCCCCGGTCATGGCCATGGCGCCCAGGCCGTAACCCTTGCGCAGGAAGATCGCCACTACCGGTACGGTGAGACTGGCTCCGGCCAGAAACAGTGAGGACATGCGCCGCACCGCGGCCGCCTGCTCGCTGGCCGGGCCCACCATGAAACCGGGCGTATCGGTGAGAGACAGCACAGGCAGACCAAAGGCGTTGCACTGCTGCAGGAAGCGGGCAGCTTTTTCCGCTGATTCTGCATCCACGGCGCCGCCCAGCTGCTGACAATCATTGGCGATCAGCGCCACCGGCATGCCTTCAAGGCGAATAAAGCCGGTGATGATGCTGCGTCCATACACGCGACGCAGTTCGAGAAAGGAGCCGCTATCTGCGATGGTTTCGATAACCCTGCGCACCGGATAGGCCCAGCGCCTGTCCGCAGGGACCGATTCGCGCAGTGGGATCTGGTCTTCACTGGACCAGTCAGCGACCGACCCCTGGAAGTAGCCCAGCAGCTGCCGCGCCAGCGCGGTGGCCTGTGCCTCGTCATCGGCAGCAATGTCGACCACGCCGTTCTTCAGCTGGACGTCAATAGGGCCAATGGCCTTGGCCTCGACCTTGCCCAGACCACCGCCCTCAATCATGGCCGGGCCGGCCATACCGATCCAGGAGCTGCGGGTGGCAATAGTGAAGTCGGCGCAGCCGAAAAGGGCCGCGTTGCCGGCGAAGCAGTAGCCGTTGTTGACCGCTATGCGTGGTACCTTCCCCGCCAGCCGCGCCCAGTTGCGAAAGGAGTGCAGATGCAGGCCAGCGATCTGGGTGAGCACATCAGTATCGCCGGGGCGTCCACCACCACCCTCGGTATACATGATTACCGGCAGGCGATGCTGCTCCGCGAGTTCACAGAGACGATCCAGCTTGCCGTGGTGAAAGAAGCCCTGTGTCCCAGCGAGTACGGCATAGTCGTTGACAATCACTGCGACGCGCGCCTTGGCGGGGTCAACGAGATCGGCATTGATAGTTGCGGTGCCGGTAATAATGCCATCGGCGGCGGTGCTGGTCTGCAGCTCCAGATAGTCGCGGCGACTGCGCTGGGCTGCAACCGCCAGCTGGCCGTATTCTTGAAAACTGTCGAGGTCTACCAGATCAACAAGATTTTCCCGGGCAGTCCGGTAGCCAGCGCCATGGCGCCGGTCCCGGGCGTCCACACGGCCCGCATCCAGGGTTCGCAGAAGACGTTCCCGCAGAGCCTGCAACTCCGGGCGCAGGTTTTTATCCATGGCACGGCAGTTCCCGCGTGCGCCGCAGCAAGGCTCAGCCCTGCTGCTTTTGCTGCTGGCCCCTGCCGATCACCGCCTGCCGCTGGGCAGCAATGTCGTCGCCGGAGACTTTGGCATTGGCGTAGGCCATAACCTGTTTCTCCATCGCCAGACCCGCACCCATGGTCATTTCCAGACCATCGTTGACCAGAGCCTTGTAGGCCTTGACCGTCCAGGGAACACAGCCCGCAATATCCTCCGCCAGCTGCCTGCAGGCGCCCGCCAGGGCGTCCGGCTCCACCACCCTGCTCACCAGGCCCCAGGCATCCGCCTGTTCGGCGCTGATGAAGTTGCCGCTGAAATGCGCCTCCCGGGCGCGGCTGTGGCCGATGATCCGGGCCAGTTTCTGCGACAGGCCCCAGCCCGGCGCCAAGCCCACGCGGCAGTGGGTATCGCCAAAGCGGGCGTCGCTGGAAGCTATGAGGATGTCACCCATCAGCGCCAGTTCGAAACCGCCGGTGGCGGCGACGCCGTTGATACCCATGATAATGGGGCGATCAAAAGCGCGCAGCGCAGCGTAGACATCGTTGTCGCCATGAATCGCAAAGGCAGCAAGGCCATCGGGGTGATTGCCGAGCGCCTTCAGATCCAGGCCCGCGCAGAATGCGCGACCCCTTCCGGTCACGATGGCGACGCGAATCTCCTTGTCGTCCTGCAAGGCGCGGAAGGCATGGCAGAGGTCCCGCAGCAGGGAAGGCGACAGCGCGTTCATGGCCGCCGGGCGGTTCAGCGTCAGCGTGGCGATGGCGCCATCGCGTTCGATCAGCAGTTCGGCTTCCGACATACTTCAATCCTCTATTTGCCCTGCCATACGGGAGCGCGTTTCTCCACGAAAGCGCTGACACCCTCGCTCGCATCGGCACTGGCAATACAGATTGCCTGCAGCCGCGCCTCCTCGGTAATGGTGTCGGCCACCGACTGTTCCATGGCGAAATTAAGCGCGGCCTTGGCGTGACGCAGCGCCAGCGGCGCCTTGCCCGCCAGCTCCTGCGCCCATTGCAGGGCCTCTTCTAACAGCGCATCGGCTGGCACCACGCGATTGCACAGGCCCAGCTCCTGGCAGCGGGCCGCGGACAGTTTCTCGCCGGAAACGATCAGTTCATAGGCGCGCTTGCGGCCCAGGGTACGGGCCAGGTGCCAGGTGGCACCGCCATCGGGCACCAGGCTGATGGCGGCAAAGGCCTGATAGATGTAGGCATTTTCCGCCATCATCGTAAGATCACAGACCATGGCGAAAGAACTCCCGACGCCGGCCGCCGCCCCGTTGACCGCACTGATCCAGGGCTTGGGCGCCTCGGTAATTGCCATCAACACGGGCTTGTATTCCTTGTTGAGCTGGTGCTCGACATCGAAATCATCGCCCGCAACTTCGGAGAGATCCGCGCCAGCGCAAAAAGCCCGGCCAGCGCCGGCCAGGACCACGACGCGAATGCTGTCGTCTGCATTGACGTCCAGCACGGCCTGGAGCAAATCCCGGCGCAGAGCAGCGTTGAAGGCGTTGAGGCTGTCGGGGCGGTTGAGGGTGACCAGGGCCACCTGATCACGCCGCGCAACCGTCACTGTTTCATAATTGGCCATCGTTATTCCTCGTTGGTGAGGCTGCCCTGGTCAACCCAGAGTGCCGGATTCCCGCAGCTGCCTGATTTCGCTCTCCGCGAACCCCATGGCCGCCAGCGTGGCCTCGGTGTCCTCGCCCAGGCTGTGGGGGCCGTGAGCCACCTGCGACGGCGTGCGGCTGAAGCGCGGCGCGGGAGCCGGCTGAGTCAGCCCATCGACTTCGATATAGGTATTGCGAGCCACGTTGGCCGGGTGGCTGGGTGCATCCATGAACGACAGCACGGGAGCAAAGCAGACATCAGTGCCCTCCATGATCTCGCACCATTCGGCCTGGGTCTTGCGCTTGAATACCGCCGCCAGTTTGTCCGTCAGCGCCGGCCACAGGGAGGGATCGTTCTGGTTGCCGAACTCCTCCTCCGGCAGTTCTGCCAGCTGCTTGAGCAGGGCATAGAACTGCGGCTCAATGGAGCCGACAGACACATACTGGCCATCAGCGCACTCGTAGGTGTCGTAGAAGTGGGCCGCGCCGTCCAGAAGATTGACGCCGCGCTGGCTTGCATCCCAGCCACCGATGGACTGGAAGCCATGAAACATCCACATCAGCTGGGCGGCGCCATCGACCATGGCGACGTCAATAGCCTGGCCCTTGCCCGAGTTTGCCGTCTCCAGCAACGCCGCCAGCACGCCGTTCACCAGCAGCATGCCGCCGCCGCCCATGTCGCCCACCAGATTCAGAGGCGGTACCGGCTTCTCGCCGCGACGCCCGGTGGCAAACAGCGCTCCAGTCAGGGAAATGTAGTTGATATCGTGGCCTGCAGCATGTGCCAAGGGCCCATCCTGACCCCAGCCGGTCATCCGCGCAAACACCAAACGCGGGTTGCGCTGCAGGCAGACCTCGGGGCCCACACCCAGTTTCTCGCAGACACCCGGGCGATAGGGGTCGATCAGCACATCCGCGTTCTCGATCATTCGCAGCAGGGTTTCAACCCCCTCAGGCTGCTTCAGGTTGAGCACCACGGACTTCTTGCCCCGGGCGCTGACGTCACGCATCTGCTTGAGATCAGCGCCGTTGGCACGCTCGATGCGAATGACTTCCGCACCCATATCCGCGAGTATCATCCCACCCATCGGGGCGGGACCAATCCCGGCAAGCTCGATCACGGTGAAACCGTTCAGAGGACCCATGACTGCATCCCCTCAGCGCGGCTGCATGCGGATGGCACCGTCGAGACGGATGCACTCGCCATTCACGTAGTCGTTCTCCGCGATGAAGACCGACAGGTGCGCAATCTCCTCAGGCTTGCCCAGGCGGCGCGGATAGCACACGCTGCTTTCCAGGGACTTGTAGGCCTCTTCAGGCAAGGATTCAAACAGGGGGGTGTGGATCAGGCCCGGGACGATGGTATTGACCCGAATGCCGTAGCTCGCCAGGTCGCGGGCCATGGGCAGGGTCATGCCGACGATACCGCCCTTGCTGGCGCTGTAGGCCAGCTGGCCGACCTGGCCTTCCATGGCGGCGATGGACGCCGTGTTGATGATCACGCCGCGACCGCCGTCGCCGTTGATGGGCTCGTTCTTCGCCATCTGTTCCGCTGCAAAACGCGAGACGTTGAAGGTGCCGACCAGGTTCACATTGATGATGGGCATGAACTGATCGAGCGGGAAAGGACCGTTCTTGCCCAGGGTCTTGCAGGCGCTGCCGATACCGGCGTAGTTGTTGCAGATGTGCACGGCACCGAACTTTTCCATAACGCCCGCAACGGCTTCACGGACGACGTTTTCATCGGCGACGTTGACACTCCAGAAGGCGACCTTGTCCGCACCCAGGCGATCAATAATCTCCTGGGCGTTGGCTGCGTTGAGATCGAAGATTGCGACCCTGGCGCCCTTGGCGACATAGGCCTCCACCGTGGCGCGGCCAAGCCCGGAGGCGCCGCCGGTGACGATGGCTACTTTTCCTGCGAGGTCCATGTTGTTCTCCTGTTGCGATTGCTCAGAAATTGCGTGTATTGAAGGGTGTGTACTTGTCCGACAGGCAGTCGCGGCTGATGATGATTTTCATGACCTCGGAACTGCCTGCGTAAATGGTTGCGATTTTGGCATCCGTGCACTGGCGGCTGATCGGATACTCATCCATGTAACCGGCACCGCCGTGCAGCTGAACACCCAGATCCGCTGCGGCGACCTGCAATTCACTGGTCACCAGCTTGGCCTTGGCCGCATCCACCGCCGTCAGGGCACCATTATTGAACGCCCGCACGCACTGGTCGACATAAATTTGCGCGATATCCAGCTGGGTGCGCATCTCGGCCAGCTTGAACTGGGTATTCTGGAAGGCCGCCAGCGGCTTGCCGAACACCTTGCGCTCGCGCACGAAATCCGCGGTCAGATCCCAGGACAGCTGGGCCGCAGACAGGTAACCGCAGGCACCGATCAGGCGCTCCTCCGCAAGGCCCTCCATCAGGTAGATGAACCCCTTGCCCGGCTCCCCCAGCACATTGGCCTTGGGCACCCGGACATTGTTGAAGAACAGCTCCGAGGTGTCCTGGGCCTTCATCCCCATTTTTTCAAGGTTGCGGCCGCGCTCGAAGCCCTCCATGCCGCGCTCGACAATGAATAGGGTCATGTGATGCGGATTGTTGTCCGGGTCGGTCTTGGCCGCCACGATCACCACATCGGCATTGATACCGTTGGAGATGTAGGTCTTGGAGCCGTTCAGCACCCAGTGGTCGCCATCCTCGACCGCAGTGGAGCGCATCCCCGCAAGGTCACTGCCGGCATCGGGCTCGGTCATGGCGATGGCCAGGATGGTCTCGCCGCTGACGCAGCCGGGCAGAAAGCGCTGGCACTGCTCCTCACTGCCGAAGCGGGTAAAGTAGGGCCCCACCAGGCGGCTGTGCAAGGTACTGTACCAGTCGCCTGCGCGGGCGTAGGCGGTCTCCTCGATAATCACCTGCTCGAAGCGGAAGTCCGGATCGCCCATGCCACCATACTTTTCCTCCGGCCACACCATGAGAAAGCCCTGGTCGCCCGCCTTGCGGAACGCGGAGCGATCGACAATTCCGGCCTCTCGCCAGGCTTCCATATGTGGCACAATCTCGGTGGCGAGGAATTTGCGGTAGGCATCCCGGAACATGTTCTGTTCATCGGTGAAGTCGCGTTGCAGCATGTCTGTTGCCTCTGATGGATAAAAATCAACATCGGCCAGTATGTGCAGCGGCGCCATTGCCAGCAATGACCCGTGCAGACAAATAAATTGACCTAAACTGACAGCGCAGTACCCAGAGTCCCGACCACCGATGCAGAGCAGTTTTGCCGACACGATCATCTACGC